>JBLNEU010000325.1:0-4264 GCA_050263015.1 Deltaproteobacteria bacterium
TCTGCCGGAAGCAGAACGACTGCACGTAATGGACGACGCCGCGGACGCGCCGCCGCGCGGTCTCCCGCCGGATGTCCGCCAGCCGCTCGAAGAAGGAGTACGGGTACGTGTAGCGGAGGTACTGCTCCGTGAGATTCCCGGCCGGCCCCGGCATGGCGAACTGGCGCTGGACCTCGTTGAGGACTACCCTTGCGCCCGCCTCCTCGAAAAAGGCGTAGAGGCCCGACGTGATCGGCGGCACGCCGACGAAGGCCAGCGGGACGAGGTCCGCGCGGGCGGCGCGCGCCCGGGCCTTCCTCGCGAAGGCGGCGGCCCGCCGCGCGTAGCGGTCGGGGTCGCCGTTGAAGTCCGAGCAGTTGACCAGCCAGAGGTGGTTCTCCTCGCCGGTCACTTTCCGGTCGTTCCAGGTCAGGTCGTCGATCTCGAGGGCGGCTTCCCGCGCCGGGGCGAGCCTTGCCCGCCACCGTTCCGCTCGCCCGACGGTGGTCCCGAACCGGCGCGCCATCTTGCCGATCTCGCGCGTCAGGAAGCCGGGATCCCGGTCGTACGGGAACGAGAACGGGACGATCTGGACGCCCCGGTGCCGGAGCACCTCCATGAGGGCCTGGGTGAAGCTGCAGTCCCCCTGGGTCACGGCGACGATGTCGCGGAACCGGCTCCTCCGGACGACCCCGTAGATCCCCTTGATCCAGCCGCAGCAGTTCCGCGGGAAGCCGTCCGACTCGGCGAGGCGGACGAGGTCCTCCGGCCGGGCCGCGGTGATGAACCGATTGTTGAGATCGACCGGAGCGTGCCCCCCGGCGAACAGGATTTCGACCGGGACGGTCGTGGTGAACCCGACGCGCGAGGTCAGTGCTCCCTTTCATGGATACGGTCAACACCGAGAGCGTCGATGCGCCGCATCCCAAATCGAATACCAACAAGACGACGCAACAAGGGGACGAGTGCGGAGCACTCGCCGGCAAGGCGTCCGACCGAAGGCGTATCGGGAATACGCCGAGGGAGGGCAACGAAGCCGGGGCGGATGCAGCGGCGCTCGAATGTGAGCGTATTCGTGAAAGTGAGCACTTAGTCCCCCCTGATGAAGAGGAAGTAGATGAGGATGAAGCCGACCGCGATCGCTCCGCCCACGAAGATGTACATCCGCGTGTCCAGGGCGGCCTCGGCCAGGTGCGAGTAGCGGGCCACCGCCAGGAGCGCTCCGACGCCGAAGATGAGGAGGATCACGAACTTCCATCGCATGAGAACGGCGACGACGGCCAGCGCCGCCACCGCGACGAGGACCCTCGGGTCGGACGCCAGTTTCGCCACGTCCAAGCTTGCGATGAACTCGATCGCCTCTTTCATGAGTCCCCGTTTCGTCCCGCGTTGTTGACAAGAATACGATAGCGTCTTAAGGTAGGAAAATCAAAGAATTAGGGGATCGCGTGGACCAGCCTGTCGGAGTGTTCGATTCCGGCGTGGGAGGATTGACCGTCCTCAGGGAGCTCGTGACGGCGCTTCCCGGGGAAAGGTTTCTCTACCTCGGCGACACGGCCCGCGTGCCGTACGGGACGAAATCGCGCGAGACCGTGACGCGGTACGCGATCGAGATCGCCAACTACCTCGTCACGGTCCACGACATCAAGATGCTCGTCGTCGCGTGCAACACGGCTTCCTCCCTCGCCCTCCCCGTCCTGCGGAAGATCTACAGGGTCCCGGTGGTCGGGATGGTGGACCCGTGCGTGAGACGCGCCGCCTCCCTCGCGGGCCGCGGATCGATCGGCGTGATCGGGACCGCGGGCACGATCAGGTCCGGAGCGTACGAACAGGCGCTTCGCGCCGCGATTCCCGCGGCGCGCGTCCGCTCCCTTCCCTGCCCCCTGCTCGTGTCCCTGGCCGAGGAGGGGTGGGTCGACAATCCCGTCGCCCGCGCCGTGGCGGCGGAGTACCTGGCCCCGTTCCGCGACGAGCCCGTGGACGCCCTCATACTCGGGTGCACGCATTACCCGGTCCTCAAGGCCGTCATCCGGGACGTTCTCGGCGGCGGCACGGTCCTGATAGACTCGGGAGAGGAGGCGGCCCGCGTGGTCGACATCCTCCTCTCGGAGGGCGGCATGAGGAGCGGAGGAGGCGAAGGCGGCGCCTCCTTCATGGTGACCGACGACCCGGAGCGGTTCGCGCGGGTGGGGGAACGGTTTTTTGGAGGTCCGATGGGGACCGTCGGGCAGGCGGTCATTTGAAGGGAGCTCGGACGGCGGACAGGGGTGGAGAGGGATGACGGCGGCGCAGTCGCACGACGGCAGCCAGATGCTCACCGGCTTCAACCACAACCTGAAGTACAAGGGGAAGACCTATCACGTCCAGACCGAGGACGGCGGACGGGACAACCCCGCGATCGTCACCCACACGTTCCTCGGCGGCGTCATCCTCGACTCCGTCCGGAATTCGTATGCCGACATCGTCGGCCGGGACGGATGGCAGGAATCGTTGCGCGACATGATGAAGGCGCAGCATCTGGAACAGATCCGCCGGCTGTTCTCCGGGGCGTTCGACGCCGCGAAGGAATCCAAGGCGACCGATGATTGAAGCGTTTCGCCTCGGCGCCCTCGGTCGGGCCGGGACGCTCTGGGAAGGGGTGGACCTGTCGTTCGGCGACGGAGAGGTGTGGCTCGTCGCCGGGCCCCCGTCGTGCGGCAAGACCCTCCTCCTCGCCATCCTCCGCGGCGACCGCCGGCCCGAGGCGGGCGACGTCGTCGTCGGCGGCGAGTCGCTCTTCCGCGGGACGCGCCGGGCGGCCTCCTCCTTCAGGGCGTCCGTCGGCCTGGTCCCGGAGTCGTTTACGCCGGCCGACCCCGCGCAGCGGGGGCGGGGGGCCCGGACCGTCGGGGATCTCTTCCGCCTTTCGGCGATCGCCGCGGGGGGAATCCCGGCGAACGAGAGGATGCGGCGGGAGGAGGAGCTTCTGGCGCTGGTCGGGCTGGCGGATCGGGGCGCGGACGCGGGCGGGGAGGCGGCGACATCGGCCGCGGACGGCGCGCACGCGTGGGCGCTGTCCTCCCTGTCGCTGTCCGAACGGGCGCGCGTGGCGCTGGCGGCCGAGCTCCTGCGGAATCCGAAATATCTCTTCGCCGACAATCTCGTCGCGAACGCCGGCAGGGACTGGACCGACACTCTGGGAGCGCTCTTCCGCGCCCTCGCCCGCGAGGGAAGGACGATCGTCGTCGCCGAGAGGGCGGTGCCGGACCGCTGGCATGCCGAGAGGGCGGGCGATCCCGCGGTGTCCGGGCCGTTCGCCTTCTACCGGCTCGGCGCTGCGCCCCCCGAGCCGAAGAGAAGCACGCTGGAGTGGCGCCCGGAAGAAGCGGGGGAAGTGGAACAGAGATGAGCGTCCCGTCCTCGTGGTGGATCGACTGGAGACTTTCGACGGGGGCCATGGCCCGCGAGGCGGCCTGGCGGCTGGCGCTCTTCCTCGTCCTCGGCGCCTTCTTCGCGGCCCTGCTCCTTTCCGGCGGCGTGGACCGTTACCTCTCCGGGCAATGGCCGATCACCGCGGTCCTGCGCCTCTCGGTCGCCGAGGCGGAAGGGCGGGGGATCGCGGCCAAGGTCTCGCGGCTACCGACGGTGGACTCGGCGCTCTACAAAAGCCCCGAAGACGCGTGGAAGGAGTTTGCGGCCGCCTATCCCGGCCTCGAATCGCTCCGCGCGGCCGGAGGCAATCCGCTCCCCGGCTACGTCGAGATCCGCCTGCGTCCCGACCGCCTCGACGAAGAGGGCGTCGCGTCCGTGGAGACGGCGCTGCGGCCCCTTCCGCAGGTCGAGGATCTCCTGACCGGGGGAAAGCGGGCGTCGCGTCTCCTGCGCCTCAAGCGCCTGGTCAACGCGGCGCTCTGGGCGGGGTTCGGTCTTTTCGGAGCGGCATTCCTCGCGATCTTCGTCGTCCAGGAGAAGGCGCGCGCCGTCCGGCACGCCCCCGACTTCGCCTTCCTGGCCGAGCGCGGTGCATCGTCCCGCGGAGCGGCGCTCCGGCGCGCCGGCGCGGCCTCGCTGTGCGGCGGGCTGCTCGCGCTCGTGTCGCTCGGAGCCGCCGTCGGGGTCTTCATTCTTCTGGACGCCCGCTTTTCCCTCTTCCGTCCCGTCATCGGGCCGCCGCTCGAGATCCTGGCCCCGGATGCGCTGGTCCTCCTCGGTGCATTCGTCCTGTCCGCCGCTGCTCTTTCGGGCGCGGCATCGCTCGTCGGATGGCGCGCCGCGCTGCGGCCCCCGAAATAGGCCGCATCCCCCG
>JBLNEU010000326.1:0-4061 GCA_050263015.1 Deltaproteobacteria bacterium
GGCCCACACGATGTCCCTTGCGAGCAGGATCGCCGCCGCCGCCAGGAGACCGCCCGCGGCGAGGAGAATGGCCATGGTCTGGCGCGTCGAGAGGACGAGAAACTCTTCGCGCAGGTCCCTCGATGCCCTGTCCGCGGCCTTCACGAAGCGATTCCTGAAGGACGGTGCGACGGTGCGCGCGAGGAACAGGGCAAGAAGGGCCGCCCCGCCCGCGAACAGGGCGTATTCCGTCGGGGTCATTCCCATGCGTCCTCCCCGGGGCCAAGGAACTTCGACGGTGTGCCCGTCGCGACAAGCCCTGCTTCGGCGTTTCGACGTTTGTCCCTGGCCCACCGGAAGATCTCCTGGAGCATGATCTGGCTTTCGGAAAGTCCGGTGACTTCCGCGATGGCGAGGACCGCGCGCCCTCCGTCGCCCATCCGGGCGACGTGGACGATGATGTCGATCGCCGACGCCACCTGCTCACGGATGGCGCGGATCGGGATCTCCACCCCCGACAGGAGGACCATCGTCTCCAGCCGGCGAAGCATGTCGCGCGGAGTGTTCGCGTGCCCCGTCGTGATCGACCCGTCGTGTCCCGTGTTCATGGCCTGCAGCATGTCCAGCGCCTCCCCGCCCCTGCATTCGCCGACGATGATGCGATCGGGCCGCATACGGAGCGAATTGCGCACCAGGTCGCGGATCGTCACGGCCCCCGACCCCTCGATATTCGCGGGGCGCGCCTCGAGGCGGACCACGTGCGGCTTCATGAGGCGGATTTCCGCGGCGTCCTCGATCGTCAGGATCCGCTCGTCGTCGGGAATGAATTGGGAGAGGGCGTTCAGCAGGGTCGTCTTCCCGGATCCCGTGCCGCCCGAGACGATGATGTTCTTTCTGCGGACAACGGCTTCGCGGAGAAATCCGGCTGCCTCCTCCGTGAGCGTTCCGATACGGACCAGCTCTTCCATGGAATACGGGTCCTTCCGGAACTTGCGGATGGTGAGACAAGGTCCCGAAAGGCTGACCGGCGGGATGATCGCGTTGACGCGCGATCCGTCGGGAAGGCGCGCGTCAACGAAAGGGGACGACTCGTCGAGACGGCGGTTGACCCGGGCGATCATCCGGTCGATCGTCGAGCGAAGCGTGTCGTCGCTCAGGAATACGATTCCCGCCGGGATCACCTTCCCGCCGCGCTCGACGTAGACCGTATTCTTCCCGTTGACCATGATCTCGGTCACGGCCGGGTCGGCGAGGAAGGCGGTGATCGGGCCGTAGGCGAAAATCTCGTCGATGATGCCGTTGCGCAGCGCCTCTCCGGCTTCGGCCGGGATCGAGAGGCGCCGCAGTTCCGACCCGAGAAACTCTTCGGCGCGTTTCTTCCAGAGCCCTTCGTCTCCGGATGCGAGGCCTCCGTTGCGCGCATCGAGGTGGGAGACGACCTGCCGGTGCAACGTGCGGCGCAATTCCGGGTTCATGGGATATGTCTCCTTCAATCGAGAAATCGCAGCCTGATCGAATCCTTTTCCTTGCGGGCCTTTTCGTCCCACGCGGCGACATCGCTCGCCGAGCCGGCGCTGATCTCGCGGGGAGTGATGAAGATCGCGAGCTCCGACTGGTTCTCCCGGAAGGTGCGCGACTTGAAGAGCTCCCCGATGACCGGGATCTGGCCGAGCAGAGGCAGCCTGGCGACATCCTTGGCCATCTCGCTCTTGACCAGCCCCGAGAGCATGACCGTTTCCGCGGCCGGCGTGGAAAAGAACGTCGTCACGCGCCGCGTCATGAAGCCGGGGACGTCGGATGATCCGCTTGCGTGATCGACGGTGCTGATCTCGGCCGTGATCCGGGTCCGGATGCGGTTGCCGAGGTCCATCTTCGGTTCGAGCTTGAGGATGATGCCGTATGTCTTCCATTCGACCGTTCGCGTCTCCGGAGTCGCGATGACGATCGGGATTTCTCCGCCCGCGAGAAAGCTCGCGCTCTCGCCGCTCTCGCAGACCAGCTTCGGATTGGCGAGGATCCTGGCGCGGCCATCCGCCATCAGGAGGTTCAACCGCGCCTCGACATCGCTCCCGAGCGAGAAGACGGTTCCGGTTTCGGGTCCGGACGAAAAGGTTCCGCGGATGCCGAGGGAGTCCGGCCACCGGATGCCCAGCTGCGTGGAGGCGCCGGTGCCGATCTCGATGATCTTCAGATCGTACGAAAGGAGCGTCTTGCGGTCTTCGGGCAACGAGATGCTGAGGTGGACGCCGGGACGGCCCTCCGCGAATTTTTCCAGGAGCGCCCTGTCCCTCGCCGTCGGAACCGTCCCGGCGATCATGACCGAATTGCCGTTTTCCGTGATGGTCAGATCCGGAAAGGCGCCCGCGAACACGCGAGCTTCCTCCGCCGGCGACGATTTCCGGTCCCGCACTTCGATCGTCCAGTCCGTCCGCTTTTCCCTTTCCCACACGACCAGGTCCGTCTCTCCTTCCTTTTTGCCGACCACCAGGACGCCGTCGTTTTTCGTCAGCGGTCTCGCTTCCACGACCTCCGGATTACCGACCGAGATCCGGGTCACTTCCGGGAGAGCGAGAATCTGCTGGAAGCCGGGACGCAGTTTCAGGACCTCGCACCGGCACGGTGCTGCGGAGGTGAGAGCCCATGCGGCGAGCCCGACCGCGATTGCCCGGACGCGGGCCGTTGTCGTCATTCGTCGACCTCGAGCGCCGCCGTCCGGGTCCGGGATTCGCGGATCCCGGCTTTCCAGATCTCGACGACCCGCGAACCGTCGCACGATCCGCCGGCCGCCGCCGGCGGGCGGGAGCGATCGTCCGGGTGGCGAAGAAACCATTTGAGCGCTGCACCGGGCGCCGCGACGAGGCGTCGCCCTTCTTCGGGCGTCACCGAAACGGTCACGCTTGCGGTCTCGCCGGCCGATTCGGAGTCCGGCGGACGGTCGAAATGGCGATCCACGGCAATGACGGGGATGTCGTGGAGCCACGCGGGCACGATCCGCCCGGACGGGTCCTTGATCGAGATGTCCACGCGGTCCCCGGGGCGGAGCAGGCCTGCGAACGAGGCACCGAGATCCGCCTCCATCGTCAGGGCCCTGCGACCGCGCGGGATGGTCAGCGAGAATTTCTCGATGTCGAATGGTTCTTCCACGTCTGTCCACAGAATCGGCTCTCCCGGCTCGATCGGTCCTTTCGTCCGCGCGCCGATCAAGAGCTCGAACTCCGCGGCGGGAACGTTGCGCCGGCTGGTGCCCGCCGAGGGAACCGCCAGTTTGGCGAGGTTCTGTGCGGAGAGCGGGGCGCCTTTGGGGATCGTGCAGGATGCGACGACGACGTTCACGGGGGCGGCCTTGTCGCGGATATCCTTCTCGACCGCGCTGATCCGCTGCCGGGCGACGAGGATCGCAAACACGGTCAGCGCGAGGCCGCCCGCGAGGGGAAGGTACTCCCCGGCCTTAGCGAGCGGCGCGGCGAATGGCGAGAAAGCGCCTTTTGCCCTTTTCCAGAACGACAAAAAACGCCTCCTTGTCGTTTGTGACGTGGGCGATCGCACCGGGCATGCCGGAGTCGCGGCATTCCCACCCGGAGGAACCGAGTCGGCCCAGGAGTTCCTTTTCCTCGCAAGCCACGCGCCCGACGACAATGTCGACGGGCCCGGTTCCGGTTTCCAGCCGCAGCACATGGTCGGGTTCGAGTCCGCGGGGAACCGCGGGAGCGGATTCTGTTGCCGGCTCCTCGTCGAGGGCTTCCGCGGGTCGCGAGTCGAGCGCGTGGATGGGACCGGTCGAAGCGGGCAGGGCCCCGATTCCTCTCCTCGCAAGCTCCCGTTCTATCAGCGACATGCCGAAGGCGGCCGGGTCTTTCACCCGGAATGTCCTTCCGTCGATCGAGAATGCCCGGGATCCCGGGACGGTCCCGCAGCCGTCAGGCAACGCACGGCCGACGACAGGCGCGAGGATCGCGAAGGCGACGAGGGCGATCGCGACGCATGTTGCGGTCCTCATCGGAGCGCTCCCAGGGCGATGCGCGCCAGGACCGTGCGGCGGATGTTCTTGCCGGATCTCGAGGTGCCCCCCCAGCAGTCCGCAC
>JBLNEU010000327.1:0-4811 GCA_050263015.1 Deltaproteobacteria bacterium
CCGATGCGCTCTTCGAGATCCTCATAGCCGTCCGGAACAAGAACGACATCGACAGCGGGAAGGAGCTCGCCCGCTCGCTCCTGTTCAAGAACCACAACCGGCACGAGGACTTCACGATCACCAACCAGGCGGCGATGCTCTCCTCCCTGTTCATGATCCTGGACACGCTCACCTACGTCCTCGGCGGGATCGCGGCCATCTCCCTCCTGGTGGGAGGGATCGGCATCATGAACATCATGCTGGTGACCGTCAAGGAGCGGACGAACGAGATCGGGATCCGGAAGGCCGTAGGGGCGCGGAACCGCGACATCCTCCTCCAGTTCCTTCTGGAGTCGACCACCCTGTCCGCCGCGGGGGGCCTGTGCGGGGTGATCGCCGGAACGCTCGGATCGGGCGCCATCCGGCTGATGGTCCCGAAGATCCCCGTGGACGTGCGGACGTGGGCGGTCATCCTGGCCTTTACGTTTTCCGTGTTCGTCGGTATCTTCTTCGGGGTCTACCCGGCGCGGAAAGCGGCCGCGCTGCACCCCATCGAGGCGCTGAGGTACGAATGAGCGAGGATCCTTCCTTGAAAGATATTAATAGGGGATCCGAGCTCCGAGGGGCCGCCGACCGAACAGGGAGGAAAAGCGGCCAGGATGGCCGCGAAAGGCACCGAGGCCGCCCCCGGAGCGAGGACAGAGATGTCCGAGCGCGAGGGGGCGAGGATCCATCCTTGGAAGAGAGCGAGGGCAGGGATGTCCGAGCGCGAGGGGGGAACCCGTCCCTGCGCGTAGGGCGCATCCTCTACGCCAACCTGCTCCCGATCTTCCACGCCCTCACCACGCACTTCTTCCTCGAGGGAGTGCGCTTCATCCCCGGAACGCCGTCGGAGCTCAACCGGAAGCTGCGGGCCGGGAGGCTGGACATTTCCCCGTCCTCCTCCATCGAATACGGGATGCACCCCGACCGCTACCTCCTCTGCCCCGACATATCCATCTCCTCCCGGTCGAAGGTGATGAGCGTGCTCCTGCTCTCCAACGATCCGCCGGGAAACCTTCCGGACGGCCCCATCGCCGTCACCCGGGCCTCCGACACGTCGGTCGTCCTCCTGGAGATCCTCCTGCGGGAGTTTCTCGGGAAGCGGAACCGCATCGTCCGGACGGCCATGCCGCCGGGAGAGGCGCTGCGCCGCCATCCCGCTTACCTCGCCATCGGGGACGAGGCGCTGCAGGCGACCCTTTCCGGGACCGCCCGGCACGCGACCGACCTGGGGGAATGGTGGCGCCGCGAAACGGGAACGCCGTTCGTCTTCGCCCTCTGGATCGTGTCCCGCGATGCCCTTTCCCGCCGCCGTGAGGCCCTTCGCGGGTTCGCCCGGACGCTGCTCACGGCCAAACGGATCGCGCAGGAATCCCTGACCCGTCCCGAGCACCTGCTGATCGGACCCGACTGGATGCCGAAGGAGATGCGCACGGCCTACTGGAGGAACCTGTCCTACGACCTGGAGGAGGAGGCGGAGGGGCTCCGCCGCTTCTATCGGCTCGCGAAGAAGATCGGGCGGATCCGCAAGGCGCCCACCCTCCGATTCCTCGACCTTCGCTGACCGGCCCTCATGGTAAAATGGGACATTCCCGCCGGGAGGTCCCTCATGATCCACAAGGACATGAAGATCGAGGATGTCCTTCGGAAATTCCCCCAGACGATCCCGGTCTTCGAGCGGTTCGGCATCGATTGCGCCGGGTGCCAGCTCTCCGAGTTCGAAAACCTCGAACACGGCGCGAAGGTCCACGGAATCAACGTCGACGAGCTCCTGAAAAGGCTGAACGAATCGCTGAAGCGGTGAGCGATCGTCAGCCGCGGCGGGTAAACTCCGCCCGGCAGTCGTCGGACTCCCAGACGGTGATCCGGCGAAGACGCGCCGGCGATGGAACCTTCCCTTCCATCTCCTCGAAAATGTAGCGGGCGAGATTCTCGGAGGAGGGATTCCGCTCGTCGAACGGCGGGATCTCGTTCAGGTACTTGTGGTCCATCCCCGAAAGGATGTCGTGAAGGGCATCCTTGATCGACCGGAAGTCCATCGCCATTCCCCGGTCGTCCAGCAGAGACGACTCGACCGTCGCCTCGACCCGCCAGTTGTGTCCGTGCAGCTGTTCGCAGTTCCCTTCGTATTCCCGCAGGCGATGGGCCGCGGCGAACGACGAACGCACGGTCAGGTGATACACATCCATCTTCAGGGCTCCGGCAAGGGGGATAACACGACCCGGGATTTCGATGTCGTCCTCGCGAACCAGTTTCGGATCTCGGCGGCGGCTTTCTCCTCGTACAGGCGTTTCCGCACCGTTTCCGCGGATTGCCCGTCCGGAGCGTCGCCGGAGCGGGTACGCTGCTCGATTTCCCGCCGCACATCCTCGTCGTTGACCTCGATGAAGACCGCGATGCGCTGCTCCAGGAAATTCCGCACCAGGATCCGGCGGAGGACGAGCTCCCGCACATCGGCCTCGGTGACCGCCGCCGCACAGGGATCGGCGCAGCTCTTCATCCGGGAAAAGGGCTCCGTCGTCGCGGCCGCAATCGCCGCGTTGTCCACTTCCCCGAGGCCCAGCTTCTTCTGCTCCTGGATGACCAGCATGTCCGCGACGAGCAATTCCCTGGCCCGGGCAAGCGAAATCACCTGTCCGGCCTGCCCCGGCACCGCGCCGCACCGGTAGAAACAGATCTCCCGCGACACCTCCGACAGGAAGATCACCTCGCCGTTGACCGACGCCGCCACGGACTCGATCCTCCGGTAACCCTCGGGTTCGGCCGCGCACGTGCCGGCAAGCGCCACGAAAAACGCGACCGCAAGGAGGGCGAGGGCCCGCTTCACGGCGACAACTCGAAGGAGAGGTCCATCGCCGTCGCGGAGTGGGTCAGCGCGCCGATCGAGATCGCCGCGACTCCGGTCCGCGCGTATTCCTCGACGTTGCCGAGGTGGATCCCTCCGGAAGCCTCGAGGAAAACGCTCGCCCCGAAGCGCCGGACCGCCTCCTCGACCATCGCGGGAGACATGTTGTCCAGGAGGATCGCGTCGACTCCCGCCCCCGCCGCCTTTCCGGCGTCCTCCAGGCTTTCCGCCTCGATCTCCACCCGGATCAGATGGTGGAAGGACCGCCGCGCCGCCGCCACCGCCTCGGGGATCCCTCCAGCCGCCCGTATGCCGTTCTCCTTGATCAGAACGCCGTCGGAAAGAGAAAAACGATGATTGGCTCCGCCGCCGATCCGCACGGCGTATTTCTCCAGCGCCCGGTGCAGGGGGGTGGTCTTCCGGGTGTCCAGGATCCGCGTGCCGTACGGGGCGACCTTTTCCACGAACCTCGCCGTCGCGGAGGCGATGCCGGAGAGCCGCTGCAAGAAATTCAGCGCCACCCGCTCGCCGCGAAGCAGGGCGGCTGCGGGACCTCTCGCCTCGCCCGCCCGCTCGCCCGCCGACAGCCGATGCCCCTCTTCCGGAAACGTCAGCCGGACGGAGGGATCGATCTGCCGGAAGACCTCCGCGGCGACGGGACCGCCGCAGAAGACGCCCGGTGTCCCTGCGAGAAATTCGCCTCGGGCAGGCGCAGGAAAGGACGCACCGAAGGGATCCCCGAAGGGTGCGTCCTCGCGCAGCGCTGCGCGGACGAGTTCTTCGAATTCGAGAAGGTGGATCACGAAAGATACCGGGTCACCAGCTCCAGGTTCCTGGACAGCTTGGAACGCTTCGCCTCGAGGTCGTCCTTTCGCGCCCGGTGCGCCTCGACGATGTCCGCCGGGGCATTCGCCACGAACTTCTCGTTGGCGAGCTTCCCCGTGACGACGGAAAGCTCGGCGCCGGCCTTGTCGACCTCCTTGCGGAGACGCCTGGCCTCCTGGTCGAAATCGATGAGTCCCGCCAGGGGCAGGCAGACCTCGATGTCGTTCACGACGGCGGTGGCGTCCTGGACCGGGATGTATTCGGGATCCTTGTAAACCACTTTTTCCGCCCTCGCGAGACGGCGCAGGATCTCCTCGTGCTCCCGCAGGGACGCCAGCTCTTCCACCTGCCCCTTGAGCCTGACCTCCACCCGTTTCGCGGGGGAGATGTTCAGCTCGCTGCGGATGTTGCGCACCGCGCGGATAACCTCCATGAGGTGCCCCATGTCCTCCTCGACGTCGACGTCGATCCTCCCGGTCTCGACGGCGGGGGCGCGTTGCCGGAGGATGCTTCCCCGATCCCCCGGCAACGACTGCCAGATCTCCTCCGTGAGGAACGGGATGAACGGGTGCCCGAGGGAGAGAATCGTCTCGAGGACGCGGAGGAGGACCGCCCTCTGATTTTGCCGGACGAGCGGGTCGGCCTCGGGGGACAGCGACGGCTTGATCATTTCGAGGTACCAGTCGCAGAACTCGTGCCACGTGAACTGGTAGAACGCGGAACCGGCATCGTTGAAACGGTACTCCTCGATCCCCCGCCGGACCTCGTCGATCACGCGCTGGAGGCGGGAGAGGATCCACCGGTCCACGACGGGGAGGTCTTCCGGAAGCCCGCGGGGGGTTTCCCGGTCGACGTGCATCCGCGTGAACCGGCCGGCCTGGAAGATCTTGTTCATGAAGTTGCGGTACCCTTCCACCCGGTCGTCGGACATCCGGATGTCCCGCCCCTGCGCCGCCAGAGCGACGAGCGTGAAGCGGAACGCATCGGTCCCGAACCGGTCCATCACCTCGAGCGGGTCGATGACGTTCCCGCGCGTCTTGCTCATCTTCTCGCCGCGGGCATCCCTGACCAGCGCATGGATCACGACGTCCCGAAACGGCGCCTTGCCCGTAAAGGCGAT
>JBLNEU010000328.1:0-3882 GCA_050263015.1 Deltaproteobacteria bacterium
GGCGGCTCATGGATGCCAGCCGTCCCGGTCGGGACGAACCGCCCGGCGCCCGCGCCGCCGAAGTCCCCGGCGCCCTCCGGGCGGGTCGCGCATCGCGACGCCGCGATCGGAAATAGCCCGCGCGGATGACGCCTTGGCGGCCCCGCGGCCGCCGAGGCGTGAAGGCTTCGTGCGCGGCGACGAGCGTGAAGACGGCCATCCCCCCGAGCCAGAGGGCGACCGCGATCCGGTAAAGCGCCGGGGCGACCCGGGACAACGGGACCCTCCCCGACTATTCCCGAAGGCGGTCGTTCACCGACCGGACCTTCCCTTCGATCGAGTGCGGCTTGTCCCGGCGGTCGTCGATCTTGATCAGGGTCGCGACGCGCGCCGCGCCTTCCGCGAACGGCTGCTCGTGCATCCGGCGCAGCACGGGGAGGACCTTGTCGAGGTCCCCCTCGACGATCGTTCCCATGGCGGTGAGCTGGTGCTTGAGGCCGCTCTCCCTCAAGATCCGCTCGACGCCGGCCACGTAGCGCGACAGGCTCGTCGTCGCGGTCCCCAGCGGCGCGACGCTCACGAACACGATCGCCATATCGCTCCTCCTGGTTCGTTCTGGAAATTCCTTGGTCCGGACAATGCCATGTTCCGAGGCGCGGGACGCGGGGAATGATCGGCGGTGCCGGCCCTCCGAACGGTCCCGGGAGGGCCTGGCCGGGATTACCTGTCCAAGCGGAAAGAGGCGCGGGCCGGCGGTTGACGCCCGCTGCCCATCCCCCCGGGGAAATCGTCCCCGAAACGGTTGAGCCGGGAAACGACCGCGAGCCCGTTCTCGTTGAAGCAGTAGTCCTCCTCGAACACGAAGGTCCAGGTGAACTCCCGTTTTCCGAACTGCGCGAAATCGAAGACGCCGAGGAAACCAGACGGGTCCTGCTGGAGGCATCTTCCCTTGTACTCGAGGTCGATCCAGGCGTGATCGGCAAGCCCGTCCGGGCGCACGACGTCCCCGGTGACGATCCGGATGTCTTTCGCCGGGATCCCCATCGACCGGTAAAGACTGCACAAAAGAGCCGCCTTCCCGAGGCAGCTGGCCTCCCCGTCGACGATGATCCGTCCGGGCCGGGTGGCGGGCGCCATCGGCATGTATCGGATCCGGTCGCGAACATGGATGTACGCGGCCTCGGGAGTGCCGAGCCGCTCCGCGAGCGCCCTGACCGCGGGATCGCCCGGGGCCACGAGGGCGGTCAGGTCGGAGACGTGATTCACTCTCATGTCGTGGAAAGAGGGCCGGTTCCGCGCGATGCGGTCTCTCGCGTAGAAGCCGGCGGCGAAGAATCCCGCCGCAACGACCGCCGTCACCCCCGCGAGGACATATCTCCGGGCTGCGGACTTCGTCGGTGCCCCGGGGTCGATATCGATGTTCATGGATACAATCTACCCGAAACGCCGCGGGAACGGCAAGACCCGGTGACCGGCAGCCCGTCCGGCACCTCGGACCGCCGCAACTCCCGGCGTCGACCCCGTAAGCGCGGCCGCCGCCTGGCACCAGGCATGGCGGGCAAGGGCCGTTCAGCCCTAAAGTTCCGAAAACGGATGCCGATAAGAGATCAGGGCAAGTGTCGCAAGCCGGCCGCCGGTTTCGCAAGAGGCCGGATGTTTTGGAGCGGCGGGAGTCACAACGGCAACCATCCTGCCGCGGCGGGCGGAAAACTGCCGGGCCGACCGGCACCTCTCGCCCGCCATGTCGAGGCGACGGCTCAGGGCCCGGACCGCTCCCTCTCCCCGCGGGAGGTCGGGCGGTCCGGGCCGGCTTCGCCCACGACCCGTTCTCCCGGCTCCCATCGCCGCCTCATCCCCCGGGTCCACCGCCCTCGATTCCGCCCCCGCCGCGCCGCCCGACGCCGATCCCGGAGACCCGGCCGGCGTCCCCGTCTCCGGCGGGCTCCCGCCGCGCGGGCGCCACGGCCGATCGCCGCCGCCCGAATGCGAGCACCAGGTCGTCGAGGAGCGAATAGGCGACCGGCGTCACCAGGAGCGTGAGCAGGAGCGAGAGAGTCTGCCCGCCGATCACCACCACCGCGATCACCCGCCGCTCCTCCGCCCCGGGCCCCGTCCCGACCGCGAGCGGGAGCATGCCGGCCACGAACGTCAGCGTCGTCATCAGGATCGGCCGGAGCCGGTCCCGGTTCCCCTGGAGGATCGCCGCCGCCCGGTCCATCCCCGCCGCGCGCAAACTGTTCATGTGGTCGATCTGGAGGATCGCGTTCTTCTTGACCACCCCGAAGAGCACGAGGATTCCCAGCGTCGAGTAGAGGTTCAGGGTGTGCCCGGCGAGCCAGATCGACAGGAGGGCGAAGGGCACGCAGAGCGGGATGGAGAGCAGGATCGTGCCGGGATGCACGAGGCTCTCGAACTGCGAGGCGAGGATCATGTACATGAACACGACGGACAGGGCGAACGCCCAGACGAACTCGCCGAACGTCCGCTCGAGCTCGCGCCCCCGCCCGGAGACCATGGTCGTGTAGCCGGGCGGCAGGGAAAGCCCGGCCGCCGCGGCCCTGACCGCCGCAAGCCGGTCGGCCAGCGCGAACCCGGGAGCGACCGTGGCCCGGAGGCGGATCTCCCGCTGGCGGTCGAGACGGTCGATCCGCGAGGCGCTCGGGACCCTCTCGATCCGCGCGATGCTGTCGATCTGCACCATTTCGCCGCCCTCGCCGGAGACGTAGAGCCGCCCGATCGCCGCCGGGTCGTTCCGGTCCTCGCCGCGGAGCCGCAGCTCCACGTCGTAGTCCTCGTTGAGGGACGGATCGCGGAAACGCGAGACCTCGTCGTCCCCGCCGACCATGAGCCGCACCGCCGTGCCGACCCGCTCGGGATCGACCCGGAGGTCGGCCGCGCGGGCCCGGTCGATCTGGACGCGCAGCTCGGGCTTGTCGAGTTTGACCGACGTGTCGGCGTCGACGAGCCCGAGGGACTCCGCCCGGCCCCGCAGCGTTTCCGCGTAGGTCGACAGCGCCTGGAGGTCCGGCCCCCGCATGACGAAGTCGACGTCGACGTTCCCGCCGCCGATGTTGAATCCCACGGGATTGCGGACCGCGATCCGGAGATCGCGGTGCCGGCCGAGCTTCCGCCGCACCTCCTGCATGACCTCGCGCTGCGGCCGGTTCCCGCGAAACGCGGCCAGCGGATCGCCGGCGAGCAGGCCCCGGGCCAGCCGCGGGACCGAGAAGACGCGCTCCCCGTGCGGAGCGAGCCGGACGTAGGCCCGTCCCTCGTTCACCCCGCCGATGAACCCGCCTCCGGCCGACGCGAGCACCAGCCGCACCCCCCGCACGGCCCGCACCTCGTCTCCGATGGCTCGCATGATCTCGTCCATCCGGGCCAGGCTCGTGCCCTGGGGCGCGCTCACGCCGATGTTGAACTCCCCCTCGTCCGCGTTGGCGGGGAGATAGTCCTGCCGGATCACCGCGTACAGGGGGATCGCCGACAGCATCACGCCCAGCGCGACCAGCGCGACCGCCCCGCGGTGGCGCATGGCGAAGGCGAGCGCCCGCACGTACCCCCCGTCGATCCACCGGTAGAAGCCGCCACGGGACCGGGGCGCGTCGCCCGGCGCGCGCGGCTGCGCCTCCCCGGTTCCCAGCAGCCGGGCGCTCATCATGGGGGTCAGGGTGAAGGAGACGAGAAGGCTCACGAGGACCGCCACGGCCGCCGTGATGCCGAACTGGTAGAGGAAACGCCCGGAGATGCTCGACATGAACGACACCGGGATGAAGATGACCACGAGCGAAAAGGTCGTCGCCATCACGGCCAGGCCGATGTCGGCCGTGGCGGCACGCGCGGCCTCGAACGGCGACATCCCCTTCTCCTCGACGAACCGGAAGATGTTCTCGAGGACGACGA
>JBLNEU010000329.1:0-13845 GCA_050263015.1 Deltaproteobacteria bacterium
GGCGCCCGCTTCCCTGTGCACCGTGACCGCCTCCGCCAGGATCTCCCTGACCCGCATCTTCGGGTTGAGCGCCGCGTCGAGATCCTGGAAGATCATCTGCATCCGGCCGCGAAGGCACCGCAGCTCCTCCGCGGGGAGGGCCGTGATCTCCTTTCCTTCGAAGCGGATGCTCCCCGAGGTGGGTGGCGTAAGTCCCAGGATCGTCCGCCCTACCGTCGTCTTGCCGCAGCCGGACTCGCCGACCAGCCCCAGCGTCTCGTTCTCCTTGATGTAGAAGCTGACGTCGTCGACGGCGGGGACGACCCGGGCCCGTCCCGCCAGGCCCGCCAAAAACCCCTGCCGTTCGTGGAAATGTTTCTTCAGGCGAACGACTTCCAGGATCGTCTCGGCCATTCCGTCAGCTCTCGCGCAGCCAGCAGCGCACGGCCCGGCCGGGGGAGACGGCCGTCGGCGGGGGGATATCCCCCGCGCACCGGTCGCGAACCGCGGCTGTGACCCGATCGCACCGCCCGTAAAACCGGCATCCGTTCGGCAGGTTGATTGCGTCGGGGCCCTCGCCCGGGATCGGCGCGAGCTGTTCGCGCCCCGCCGCGTGGCGACGCCCCGGAACCGAGCGCAGGAGCGCCCCGGTATAGGGATGCCCGGGGTCCGGCGTCTCCGAGAGGACCTCCGCCGCCGGGCCGGACTCGACGACCATTCCCGCGTACATGACCGCCACGCGGTCGGCGAGGCGCCGGATGAGCCCGATGTCGTGGCTGATGAGCATCGTCGTGATCCCGAGGTCCGCCTTGATCTCGTCCAGGAGGTCCGCGATCTTCGACTGGATCGTCGCATCGAGCCCCGTCGTCGGCTCGTCGGCAATGAGAAAGGCGGGCTCGGCGGCGAGCGCCATCGCGACCATCGCCCTCTGGCACATCCCGCCGGAGAGAGCCCGCGGGTAGTTGTCGAGCCGCTGCCGCGGGGAATCCATCCGGACGCTTTCGAGCCAGTGGAGCGCGCGCTCCCGGGCTTCCGCGGGCTCCTTGTGCGGCGTGTGGAGCCGCACCGCCTCGGCGATCTGCGCCCCCACGGTCATGAACGGGTTGAGGGACGACTTCGGGTTCTGGAAGATCATCGCCGCACCCTTCCCGCGGACCCCGGCCATCGCGGCGTCCACCCGCCTCTCCCACGCGACCGTGTCCTTGGTCACCGAGACGATCGTCCCGTCGGGTCCGCGCGAAAGCGACACGCAGTCGGAAAGCCCCGCGAGCAGCTCCTTCCGGGTGCCGTTCGCCGCGAGGTCGATCCGGCCCTCGATGACGCCGGGGACCCCGGAGACGAGCCCCATCACCGAGAGCGCGGTGACGCTCTTCCCGCTGCCGCTCTCCCCCACGACGCCCAGCGTCTCGCCCCGCGCGATCGAAAGATCCGCGCCGTCCACGGAGCGGACGAAGGCCCGCCGGCTCCGGGAGAAGAAGTACGTCCTCAAGCCCTCGATGGAAAGAAGGGGGCCCGCGCTCACCGCGACGCCTTTCGCTCGAGGAGGTTGTTCAGCCCGTCCCCCAGGAGGTTGAAGCCGAGGATGGTGAAGAGGATCGCGAGGGCGGGGGCCGTGGAGGGCCAGAAGTTCCCCTGGAGGAAATAGTTCGCGCCCGACTGGACCATGTTCCCCCACGACGGGACCGGCTCCTGGACGCCGAACCCGAGGTAGGAGAGACTCGTCTCGATGAGGATCGCCTCCCCCATCCCCAGCGTCGCGCGGATGATGAGGGACGCCCGGCAATGGTGCCACAGGATGTGCTTGAGCACGATGGTCCCGCGGGGAAGGCCGATCGCCTCCGCCGCCTCGATGAAATTCTTCTCCTTGAGGAACCGGACCTTTCCGCGGACGAGCGACGCCGTCGCCGGGACGTTCGTCAGCCCCACGACGATCATGATCGTCCAGATGTCGGGCCTGACGGCGGCGATGACCAGCAGGATGAGGACGAGCCGGGGGAAGGAGTCCACGAGGTTCATGAACCACGTGACGACCGTCTCGCTCCTGCCGCCCCGGTAACCGGCCAGCACCCCGAGGGCCGCGCCCGGCGCGAGGGCGACGGCGACCGCGAGCAGGCCCGGCAGGAAATACGCCTGGATTCCCAGGACGAGCCGCACGAGGATGTCGCGCCCCAGAAAATCGGTGCCGAGGAGATGGCCCGCCGTCCCCGGCGGGGCGAGGAGGAGGTCGAGATCCATCGCGTCCGGATCCAGCGGAAGGATGCGAAACGTCCCGGCGAGATAGGAGACCGCCACGAGGGCGACGACCAGGAGCCCGTATCCCACGAAGAAGAGGTCGACGCCCGCCGCCCGCTGCAGGAGCGACGCGGCCGGGCGCTCCCCGCCCCCGTCCGGCGCCTGGACGAACCGGCTCCTCACGACGCGCGCCTCGCCGGGCCTTCCCGCGACGCGCCCGGATTGACCGCCACGTGCACGAACCGCTGGACGAGACTCCCCGTGCGCACGAAGACCGCCGCCGCGACGGCGATCCCCATGATGACCGGGAAGTCCCGGTCCTGCGCCGCCTGCCACGCCATCCGCCCCATCCCCGGCCAGTTGAAGACCTGCTCCACGATCACCGCCCCCCCGAGGATGAACGGGATCTTCGAGGCGACGATCTCCGTGACGGGAAGCAGGAACCCCTCCCTGAACGCGTGCTTCCAGGCGGGCGCCCCCTTGGCGCGCGCCGTCCGCACGTAATCCTCGGCCAGCACGCGCTCCATTTCCTCCCGCAGGTGGCGCACGACCTCGCTCACCGTTCCGTTCCCCAGCCCGAGGACGACGACCGGAAGCAGGACGTGGAGAAGCCCCGGCCCCGAGCCCGAAAGGCCGGAGCCCAGCGGGAAGATCCCGAACGCGTGCATGACGACGTAGAGGACCAGGTAGCCGAGCCAGAATACGGGGAGCGCCGAGACGACGTAGGCGGCCATCGTGAGGGGAAAGGAGACGCGGTTGACGCCACGGACCGCGGCGTACAGGGCGACGGGGACGGCGAAGAGAAGCGTCACGAACAGCGAGCCCAGGGTCAGGACGAGGGTGTTCTTCCCGGTGCGGAGGATCTCCCCGAGGACGGGCAGCCCCGTCCGGATCGAGGAGCCGAAGTTCCCCTTCAGCATTCCCGCGAGCCAGGCGAGGTACCGGGCATGCCACGCCTGCGGGAACCGGGCGGAGTCGCGAATCGCGGTTCCCGCGGCGTCCGCCGACGACTGCCCCTCGAGCAGGACGCTGAAAGGGTCGCCCGGCGCCAGCGCCAGGATGCCGAAGACCACGACGCTCACCCCGAGGAGGAGGAGCGCCGTCATGGCCACTTCCCGGAACAGGACCCGCGCGACCGGCCGGACCCAGCTAGCCCGCATTTTCCACCCGGCCGCGCGGGCAGGCGGACGCCGTGTCGCGCGTGGCGCTGCCTACCTTTCGACGAACCACTCGTCCGCGTAGGAGAAGAACTTGTACGGGTGGATCGCCACCCGGCGGACCTTCTTGTGGTACGCCGCGTAGTTCGTGAGCGTCCACAGGAAGGTGTACGGGTTCTCCTCGGCGAGCACGGCGTGGAGCTTCCGGTTCAAGGTGCGCCGCTTCTCGTGGTCGAGCGTCAGCTTGCTCTCCATGATGAGACTGTCCACGTCCGGGTTGGAGTAGCCGCCGAAGTTGTTCTTCCAGGGCCCGATCTCGGCGGTGAGAAAGAGCGACGAGATGTCCGCCGAGTCGTCGAACACCCAGGTGGCGAAGATGACGTCGAAATCGTGCTCGTTGAAGACGTCGTCCTTCCACGCCTGCCACTCCTTGAACTCCACGTTGATGTCGACGCCGACGTTCTTGAGATAATTCTTGAAGGCGAGGACGACCCTTTTGACCGCCTCGCTCTCCTTCTCGATCGGGACCTTGAGCGACAGGGCGAGCTTCTTTCCCCCTTTCTGCATGATCCCGTCCGGCCCCTGCGAGAAACCCGCCTCCTTGAGCAGTTCGATGGCGCGGCGCGGGTCGAACGGCTGCGGCGCCACGTCGAGGTTGTACGCCCAGCTGCCCGGGGCGAAGGGCCCGGAGATGATCGTTCCCTGGCCGCCGAAGAAGGAGTCGAGCATCTCCTGGCGGTTGAGCGCGTGCGTGAACGCCTGCCGGACGCGCCTGTCGGACAGAAGCGGGTTGCGCATGTTGTACCCGAAGAAGGAGTAGGACAGTGCGTTGTACGGCTGGAGGACGAACCGCTTGTCCCCCTGGATCTCGGGGAGGTACCTCGGATTGACCAGGACGATCATGTCGATGGCGTTGAACATGAGCCCCTGGGTCATGATGTTCTGGTCGGCGAACGGCTTTGCGACGATCGTGTCGACGTGGGGGCGCCCCTTGAAGTAGGCGTCGTTCGCCGCGAGCGTGATCTCGCCGTCCCCGGCGACCGATTTGAGCGCGTACGGCCCGGTCCCGATGGGCCGGTGGACGAACGGGTCCTCCCGGGTGAGGTACGCCGGGTTCGACGGTCCGTGCTTCGGGATGATCTTGAACGTGAACTTGGCCAGCGCGTTGAGGATGGGCCGCTTGAGGGTGAAACGGACGGTGTGGCCGTCGAGCTTCTCCGCCTTCTCGATGAATTCGTAACGGACCTTGAGCGGCGTGATCGTCTTCGGGTTCATCATGAGGTCGTGGGTGAAGACGACGTCGTCCGCCGTGAACGGCTTTGCCGCCTCGTTCGGCCGGGGGTGCCACGTCACGTCCTTGCGGAGGAAGAAGACGTACATGCGCCCGTCCTTCGAGATCTCCCACCGCTCGGCGAGCTCGGGGACGATCTCCTGCTTCTCGTCGATCCCCACGAGGCCGTTGAAGACGAGCTCCGTGATCCGGAGCGAGATCATCTCGTTGCTCGTGACGGGGTCCAGCGTCGCCGGCCGGCCGTATTCGCCGTACGCCACGCTCCCCCCGTCCGGCCGCCCGTCGTTCCTTCGCCCCGCCTCCGCGGCGGACGCGACGACGGCCAGGCCGAACACGACCAGACACACAGCGGCTGCCCTTTTCATGAGGTCCTCCTCCCTGTCATCCACTGCCATCTCTATAGAATCCTCACGTCCCCGGGGCTTTTCTGCTCCCGGGCGTAGATTCCCTGGAGCGCGTCCTGGATCTGGCGCACCGCGGGGAACTGCTTGCCCAGCTCGAAATGGATCTCCTGGGCCTCCGAGTATTTCCGGGTCCTGTAATATCCTTCCGCGAGGTCCGCGAGAAGTCCGGGGTCGTTCGCCTCGATCCTGTTCTTGTGCCCCTTGTCCCGCGCCGCCTCCAGATGCGCCAGCGCCGCTCCGCTCTGGCCCCGGCCGAGAAAGTGGCGGCCCAGCGCGAACCGCAGCGGCCGGAACCGCTTCCCCTCGCCGGCCTCCGCCGCCGCCGCCGCGCGCCCGACGATTCCGTCGCACGGGGCGCCCGTCCGGTCGCACGCCGCGACGACCTCGGCCAGGAGCTCGGGGTCGGCCGGTCCCTTGCGGGAAAGATCCTCCCACGCGCGCAGCGCCTCGGCCTTGCGGCCCGCCGCGTACCGGTTGCCCGCCTGCCGGGCGGCCGCGCGGTCCTTGTATCGCGCCGGCATCCGGGCGGAGGCCGCGACGGCGTCGAGCGCCTTCGCCGACGCGTCGGCGCGTCCCGCCAGCGCGTACGCCTCGCCAAGCGAGAACGAAGCGGCGTCGCGGACCGCGGGGTCGGCAACGGCGCTCTCCAGGGCGGCGATCCCCGCCGCCAGGTAGATCGTCGCCAGGTCCTCGAGAAGGAACGGATCGTAGAAGCGGACCGTCTTGTGCCTCCCGAGGGCCTCCTCGCGGGAGAATGCCGCAAGGTCGGCCCGGGCGACGAGGTCCATCGCCTTTTCCGCCTGGCCGGCCCGGGCGTACGCGAGCGCGACGTTTTTCAGCGTCCGCGCGGACGGCTTCCCGGCCGCGAGTGCCGCGGCCGCCGCGTTCGCGTCGGGCGCCCCGAGCCGTGCACGCGCCGCCGCCATTTCCGCCTTGACCTCGGGGTCGGCGAGGTCCACCCCGGCGAGGAGGGCCTTCGCCGCCCGCGGCTCCCCCATCCGGTGCCTGCACAGGGCGAGATCGATCTCCGCGACGGAGCCGTCGGAGGTCTTCTTCCCCGCCTTCGCGAGGTACCTCTCGAGCTGCGCCTTCGCGTCCCTGGGCTTTCCCGCCGCGAGAAGCGCCTCGCCCAGCGCGAGGGTGGTCACGGCGCTCCCCCCCGTTCCCCGCTCCGCCGACAGCCGCTTCAGGTAGTCCAGTCGCACGGCCACCGCGGTGCGGTGGAGCGCCCGGTGGAGCTCGGCGTTCCTGACGCAGGCGACGCCGAGGGCGAGGAGCGCCTTTCCCCCGGCGCCGGGCCGGGCGGCGACGGCGGGGCGCAGGACGGCGATCGCCTCCGCGTAGTGCCGCTTTTCGAGAAGCCGCGTTCCCGGAGCGGCCGGGTCCTCCGCCGCGCGCGCCGGACCCGCGGGCGCGGCGAACAACGCGCACAGGACGAGCCCCGCGCAGCGCGCAACGGCCTTTCTCATCGGTACGGCGCCCGCTTCTCCACCCCGGCCACGAACAGGTGGTCCCACTGGTCGACCTGCGCCCGGAAGGCGATCGTCCCGTCCGGCGCGCACGCCACGTCGTGGTTCATCTTCGTCTCCGTCTTGAGCGGCCGCTCGACGCCGCTGGCCAGCTCGACGATGTGTATGGGGTTGTATTCCTGCCGGTCGTTCTTCACGAAGACGATCCCGGCGCCGTCCGGCATCCAGGCCGGGCCGGTCTCGACGTCGGGGATGACGTCCCTCGCCGCCACCCGGGCGGCAAGCCCCGCGCCGTCGCGCGGGTCGCTCCCGTCGGCCGCGACGACGACGATCGACCAGATCCGCGGGTTTCCCTCCGGGTTGTAGTTCGAATAGAAGGCGATCTTCTTCCCGTCGGGGGCGAACATGGGCCGGAGGTCGTCGAACGGCCAGGACGTGAGCGGCCGGATCGTCCGCCGCGTCCCCGCCATGTTGTCGATGACGTAGACGTCGTGGTTCTCGTTCTCCCCCGCCGTCACGGCGACCCTGCCGCCGTCGGGCGACCACCGGGGATAGAGGTATCCCTTGCCTCCGCCGGCCAGGCGCCCCCAGGTCCGCGTCATCAGGTCCATCAGGTAGAGATCCCCCTTCCCCGTCCGCCCCGACACGAAGACGACCTGGTTGTCCGCCACGGGCGACCAGTGCGCGTGCCCGTCCTTCTCCCGGTGCTCGGTGAGCCGGATCGCGGGCGCCGCGCCGAAACCGTCCAGGTAAAGATCGTAGTTGCCCTCCCCCCCGTTGCTCATGAACACGAACCGCCGGCCCGACGGAGACCAGCTGATCCCCGCGTTGAAGCTCGCCTCGGAGGTATCGCCCGGGAGAAGGCCGGCCAGGCCGCCCCCGTCGTCCGGCGGCCGCCGGGACACCGTCTTCACGATCGTCCCGTTCCGCCGGGCGATGACGATCTCCTTGCCTTCTCCCCGGCTGCGCTCGAAGGCGACAAGCGCCCCGTCGGGCGACCAGACGGGGTTCGCGTCGCCGCTCCCCGGGGCGATCCCGGCGAGGGGGCGCACGAAGCGAGGCACGATGGGCTCCGGAGCGGCGGCCACGTTATCCGGGGCCATCGCATCCGGCGCCGGGGCCGCCGGCAGCTCCTGCGCGCGGGCCGGCCGGCCCGCCGCGGCCAGGAGGGTCAACGCGGCCGCGAGCACGGCCGCGAACACCCCCTTCATCGCCGCTTCCCCACCGGGCTGCTTCGCTACTTCTTCTCCCGGATCTGGGCCCAGTACGTCTTTGCCGCCTCCCGGCTCTTCTCGAAACCGGCGTTGCCCGCGAGCTTCTCCGGGAAGAAGTCGAAATAGTCCTGCCACGCCGTGTTGGCCGCGTCCAGGGACGACGCCTTCTTCGTGATCAGGTAGAGCTTGTGGTGCGAGAGCGCCGTGTAGTAGTAGGTATCGTGCACGGCCTCGTCGTACTCCCGGGCCGGGAAGAAGCGCATGTTCTGCCGGGCCGTCTGGAGGTTCTGGATCGCCTTCGCCAGGTTCTGGGCCGCGGCGTCCCGGTCCCGGTTCGCGAGCTGGCTCCCCTTCTCGTAGTAGGCGTGCCCCAGGTTCGCGAACATCACGGCGAACTGCTTGTAGACGAGCTGTCGGTTCTGCGGCAGGGAAAGGACATTCTCGAATTCCCGGATCGCCGCGCCGGGGTCGTTCCTGTCGTCCAGGTAGATCATGGCGAGCCGGCCGTGGGCCTCCGAGTAGTCGGGGTGGTCCTTTCCCGCGCCGGCGAACGCCTGGATGGCGCCGTCGAGGTTGCCCGCCTTGCGGGCCCGCTCCCCGATGGCCAGGTAATCCTTGAAGAGGACGATCTTCCGCCCCCCGGTGCGGTCCTCGACGTCCCGGGAGAAATCGATCACGTCCTCGAAGTCGCGATAGTCCCCGCCCGCCGAGACCCGGACCGTGTGGAACCCCAGGGGGACGATCTTTCCCGCGGCAATCGGCGTCTTCCCGATGGACGCCCCGTCCACGGAGACGTCGGCGCCCTGCGGCTCCGAGTCGACCTTGAACAGGGCGTTGTTGACCGACAGGACGAACTCCTTCGTCTCCCTGGCCACGTTGGCCCGGATCCTCACGTTCACCGCGCGGTAGCCGTGGCGGTAGAGGAGGAGGTTGTAGTTCTTCCCGAGGCGGACGGGGACGGTCGCCTGTCCGTCCTGGCCCGTGGACCCGATCCATTCTCCGTTGAGATAGACGTTGACGCCGGACAGCGGAGCGACGTCCGGCGGCAGGCCGCCCTTGGCCGAGACGACGAAGGCGTTCTCCGCTCCTTCGCCCTCCCGGGGCACGTACCGCACGACCCGGTCCCCGACGGAGATCTTCGCGCCCTCCTTGAGATCCTCGGCCGCCGCCCACGATCCCTGGTCGTCGACCTTTTTCACCCTCAGGAACCCCGACGCCCGGTGCCCCTTGACCTTCCCGGACTTCTCGGCAACGGGCGCGAAGAGATCGAACTCGGCGCCCCGGGTGATCCGGTAACCCGATCTGCCCAGGTTCACCCGATACTGGTCCTCCTCGATGGAGACGACCGTCCCCTCGAACGGGAACCGGTCGATGACGCCGGCGACGATCTCCTTCGCGGGACCCGCGAGGTCGGCTCCCTCGCGCGCCTGGCCGATGACCGAAAGAATCTGTTTGCCCGAGGCGCCGTAGAGCTTCGTTTCGACCAGGTACCCCGTCTCGTCCCTGGCCACGCTTCCCAGGACGATGACGTCGACGTCCCTGGCGAGCGCCGTCGACTGCCAACCCCTGGTCGTCGCCTTCTCGACGGAGAGCTTCGCCTTCTTCATCGCGGCCTGGAGAGAAGCGGTGGGCACCTGCCGGAACGCGGACGAACGGAACAGCTCCGCCGCGACCGCGTCTGCGGCCTTGCGGGCCGCGTCGGTCAGGTCGACTCCGGGGGTGTTCCCCACGAAGCCGTAGACCCCCGTCCGGATCGGCCGGGGCGTCGCCGGATGGAAGAAGCGCTCGAGTTTCACCTCCCCCTGGAGGGCGGCCCTGGTTTCCCACACCGCCGGGATGTAGCCGGGGGCGGAAAGCGAGAGGCGCGCCTTGCGGCCCGGCTTCCCCTTGTCGACGTACGTCAGGACGCCCTTCGCGTCCGTTTTTCCGACCGCCTTGCCGTCGACGGAAAGCGTGACGCCGGAGACGCCGCGGGAGCGGCCGTATTCGTCGGTCAGGCACGACACGCTGACCACGCTCCTCTTCGACAGGGCCACCTCGAAGACCTCGCCGGACTCGACCTTCTTCACCGTATGGCTCCACGGGGCGAGTCCCGCCATGGAGACGCCGAATTCGAATCCCTTCTTCGGGACGGCGGCGAACTCGTAGGCGAACTCCCCGTCGGCGTCGGTCTCCCCGACGTTCTTCCCGTTGACCGTGACGGCCGCCCCCTCGACCGCGGACCCGTCCTCGGTGACCAGGAAGGTGACGTACGGGAGGGCCTTGATCTCCGCCTTGAAGGAGTACCGGTCCGGCTGCGCTCCCTTGGGGAGCTTCACCACGAACTTTTCCTTCCAGGGCGTCACGGAGAAGCCGGGGACATCCTGCGTCACGACGAGCTCGACCTCCTCCCCGGGCGCGTTCACGGCGGTCGCCAGGAGATACCCCTTGTCGTCGGTCGTTCCCAGCGCGACTCCCGCCGCGGCGACGCGCGCCCCGGCCGCCGGTTTGCCGTTCGCGGTGGCCTGGACCTCGACCTCGATCTTCGCTCCCGCCGTTGCGGGTGCCGCCTGCCGTGCCGCGTTGTCCGGCGCCTGCTCCACCTTCTTCACGACCGCAGGCCCCGCCTGCTCGGGCTTCCCCTGGCAGGCCGACAGGACCAGCAGGGACAAAACCAGTGCGCATGCCGCCTTGACCATCTGCTTCAGCATCTCCTGACCCTCCTGGGTGGCCCGTCGGCGCTTACAGCGACGGGGGCTGCAGGTTGACCTCGCCGGGATTGATGATCTTGTCCTGGTCCGTCGCGGTCCCCTCGATCGCCTTGCGCGTCCCCTCGTCGATCTTCTTGAGCCGGATCTCCAGTTTCTTGCGGCTGAACCGGCCGATCTCCACGGTCTGCGTCTCCGTCACGTAGCCGATCCGCGCGGCCTCGACCTTGTACATCCCCTTGACGATGGCGTCCTTGGCCGAGGTGAACTCTCCCTTCCCGTCCACGACCGCGGCATGGGACGCCTTCTCGAGCGGAGCGGTCGTGTTCATCATGTTGACCACCGTCCCCGCGGCGTTGTCCGTGGAGACGGGGCGCAGGGCGGCATCCACGAGCTCGAGCCTGCCGTAGATCCTCGGGGAGCACGACGGCAGGAGCGCCGCCAGAAGAACGAGCGTGACCGGCAACACGGAAAGTCGCTTCATCTTTTCCCCCTGCCGCCCGTTGCGGTCGGGGCGGCGATTGTTGATCGCCCGCGGAAAAACAAAAAAGCCCGCCTTCGAAAAGGGCGGGCTTTCACTCTGTTCGGTCAAGTGATCGCCACTTCGGCAGCCCCTCGGCCCGGGCGCGGGCAGGCGGCTTTGTGCCATCCGGTTTCCCGGATTTCACCTTTTCGGTGGCTCTGAAACGGTATTTTCTGATAGCCAGCAAACCACATCGGGCGCCTCGGGTCAAACCATTTCCGGGCTGCCGCCCCCGCGCGCTACTTGGCCCCCTTCTCGCCGGCCGCCGCCGGGGCCGCCGGCTCTTTCGCGGGAGTTTCCCCGCCGACCGTGAACTCCACCGACCTGAGGACCTTTCCGGCATCGTCCGCGATCTCGACCTTCCAGGCGCCTTTCTGGGCCGGGGCGATCCCCTTCGAGCTCCACACCCGGTACGGCGACCCCTTGACGTCGAGTTTCACCTCGGCCACCGTCTTGTCGGCGAAGATCCAGCGGTGCATGACCGAGGACCCTTCCGCGCCGCCGTTGACCTTCGTGAAGGCGAAGACCCTGCCGACCTCCGCCGGGAAGCTCGCCGCGACGCCCTCCGGCTTGCGGTCCGCGACGGACGTGCACACCACGGCCTCGTCCACCGTCATCTCCGCGAGCGCGGAGCCGGCGAGCGCAACGGCCAGGAACAGGAACGCCAGCGCGACGGATCTCTTCATGAAGCCCTCCTTCCCATCGGTTGTCGGGGTGTCCGAAAACGGGTTGACCGCGCGGTGCCTCCGACTATCTTCCGGGGGCGGGGGACCCGTGTCAAGCGATGGCCCCGGCCGCGGGCGGGCGCCGGGTTCCCGGTCCTGCCGACGCGGCCCGCCGCTCCCGCTATCCCGGGGGATCATCCTTGAGCGCCCGCCGCAGGATCTTCCCCGAAGGGCCGCGCGGGATCGCGTCGACGAAGGTCACGCGGGCGAGGCGCTTGTATGCCGCCGATCCTTGCGCCGCGAACGCGACGAGCGCCTCCTCCGTGACGGCCGCTCCCTCCCGGCGCACCACGAACGCGACGGGAACCTCGCCCCGCGCCGGGTGCGGCTCGCCGATCACCGCCGCGTCGCGGACGTCGGGGTGCCCGGCGAGGGCGCTCTCGATCTCGGCGGGCGGCACCTGGAACCCGTCCGTCTTGATCAGCTCCTTGAGCCGGTCCACGACGAAGACGTAGCCGTCCGCATCGCGCCGCGCGAGGTCGCCCGTGCGCAGCCACCCGCCGACGAGCGTCCGCGCGGTGGCCTCCGGATCGTTGAAATAGCCGGCCATCACCTGGGGCCCCCGGACCTGGAGCTCGCCGACTTCCCCGGGGGACAGCTCCCGGCCGTCTGCCGGATCGACGATCCGGTCCTCGGTCAGCGAAACGGGCGTGCCGATCGTCCCGGTCCTGATCCCGTCCAGGGGAACGACGTGGGTCGTCGGCGACGACTCGGTCAGCCCGTACCCCTGGATGACCGGGACCCCGGTCAGCCGCCGGAACGCGGCCTGGAGCTCCGGGGAGACGGGCGCCCCGCCGGTGTTCACGAAGCGCATCCCGCTCCAGTCCATCGCCGGGACCCCCGGATGACGGCACAGCTCCGCGAGGATCGGCGGGACGGTGAGAAACAGCGTCGGGCGGTACCTCTCGAAAAGGGCGAGAAACCCGTCCATCGGCCGCCAGCGGCTCGCCAGGACCTGCGTCGCCCCGGCCAGGATGGCGGACCCCATGAGGACGGTCATCCCATATATATGGAAGAAGGGAAGCTGGTTCAGGAAGATGTCGCTCGCGCGCACCGCGTGGGCCTGCTCGACCTGGACGAGGTTGGCGAGCAGGTTGGCGTGCGTGAGCATCACCCCCTTGGGCACGCCGGTCGTCCCGCTGGAGAACGGGAGGACGGCGAGAGTGCGGGCCGGGTCGATTCCCGCGGAGCGGTCCAGGCCGTCGTCTCCCTCGAGAAGGGACGCGAACCGGACGGTTCCCGGCGGCGGCTCGCCCTCGCCGTCCAGAACGCGGAACGCGAGCGCCGGGGCGCCGGCGAACAGACCCTTTGCCCCGGCGTACCGGTCGTCGTTGCTGATGATTCCCTTCGCGCCGGTCATCGCGAGCTCGTGCAGGACCTCCCGGCGCCCATAATGGATGCTCACCGGGACGACGATCCCCCGCGCCTTGAGAATTCCGTAGAAGGAGACGATGTACGCGACGCCGTTCGGAAGCCACAGGGCGACGCGGTCGCCTTCGGAGACGCCCAGGCCCGCGAGGGAAGCGGCCAGCCGCGACGACGCGTCCTCGAGCCACCGGTACGTGTACGCCCGCCCGCGCGACTCCGGGGCGATCACCGCGACTTTTTCGGGATGGTCCCGTGCCGCCCGCCGCAGCGGATACGTGAGCGGTTGGTCCGGCACCGTCACGGCGGGGCGCCGCGACTTCACCGCTTCCCCCCGTGCGGGGTCCTGGCGACTCTTCTCCCCAGGAGCCCCGAGGGGGCCCAGACGATCACGACCGCGAGCAGCAGGCCGAAGAAGAGCTTGTGCCCGGTTTCGAAAAACCTCTTGAAGACGAATTCGTCGAGGCCCGCGATGACGAGCGCCCCGACGGACGGCCCGACGAGCGTCCCCATCCCCCCGAAGAGCGAGCCGACGATCGGCATGACGGACCACGAGCCGTCGAAGGCGGAGTCCGGGGAGAGGAAGCGCACGTAATGGGCGTAGAAGGCCCCCATGAGCGCCGTGAGAAACGCCGAGACGGACAGCGCGAGCGCCTTCGTCCGGACCACCGGCACCCCGATTCCCGCGGCCGTTTCCTCGTCCCCGTGGACGGCGGACATCGCCAGTCCCGCGCTTGACCGTCGGACCAGGACCACGGCCAGGTAGACCGCGAGCAGGAGAAGGGCGGCAAAGTAGTAG
>JBLNEU010000330.1:0-6097 GCA_050263015.1 Deltaproteobacteria bacterium
CCCGGCCCGTGGAACGCGGAGGGGGACGGGGCGGTGCAGGTGGTCGCCTCAGGCCCCGACCGGGCGATGCGCCCGATCTACCGCGGGGTGTTCACCGCGTTCACCTCCGCGCGGCGCCGGATCTGGATCGCGACGCCGTACTTCGTCCCCGACGACGCGATCAGCACGGCGCTCGACAACGCCGCGCTGCGGGGCGTCGACGTTCGGCTGATCGTCCCGGAGACGTCCGACCTCCACATGGTGGCGATGGCGGGCCGTTCCTACTTCGACGACCTCATGGCGACGGGGGTCCGGATCTACCTGTACCGCCCGACGCTCCTGCACTCCAAGGTTCTCGTCATCGACGACGCGGTCGGCGTCGTGGGCTCGTCGAACGTGGACATCCGCAGCTTCTTCCTGAATTTCGAGCTCGGCGTGTTCCTCTACGGGCGCCGGGAGATCGCGGCCCTGGCGGACGGCTTCGAGGAGGATTTCGCCCGATCCCGGGAGATCCTTCCGGCCGAGCTCGCGCGGCGCGGACGGGTCGCCCGGTTCCTGGAGGACACCTGCCGGATCTTCTCGCCGCTGTTCTGACCGGGCCCGCCCGCTACCGGCGGACCTTGAAAAACCCGGTCAGCAGCTCCGCGCATTCGGCGGCAAGGACGTCGGACACCACGTCCGGCCGATGGTTGAGGCGATCGTCGGACGCGATCCTGTAGAGGCTCCGGACTCCCCCGCTCTTCGGGTCGGCCGCTCCGTAGATGATCTCCGCCACCCGCGCATGGACGGCGGCCCCGGCGCACATGACGCACGGTTCGAGAGTGACCACGAGCCGGCAGCCGGTCAGCCGATAGTTCGAGACCTTCCGGGCGGCTTTCCGCAGCGCGAGGATCTCCGCATGGGCGGTCGGGTCGTTCGCGGAGATCGGCTGGTTGTGCGCACGCGACAGAATCGCGCCGTCGGGGCCCGCGACGACCGCGCCCACCGGGACCTCGCCGGCGGCGGCGGCCTTCGCCGCCTCCTCGAGGGCGGCCCTCATCCACCTTGCGCGCGCGCCGGGGTCACTCACGGGGCGCCAGGGGCGGAAGCGGCTCCGAGAAGAGGAACCGCCGGATGACCTTCTGCTCCTCGGGCCGCAGGCTGTTGTAGAAGGACCAGCCCGCCAGCCGCTCGTCCCGCTCCGACGCGGGGAGCGCGCGCCATTCGGCGATCCGCCGCTTCAACGTCCGGCGGCCTTCCGGGGGGAGCTGCCGCCACCGGACGAAGAACTTGTCGATCGCGCGCTTCTCTTCGGGCCATGCGTTCCGGTACATCTCGCGCCGCTCCCGGATGAACCTCCGGTCGCGCTCGGGGAGCTCCCGCCAGCGCCGGGACCGCTCCATGAGCCGCTCGCGGCGCTCGGGGGGAAGGTCTTTCCACCGCCGGTACCGTTCGCGGATGCGATCGCGCTCTTCGGGGGACATCCCGCGCCACCGCTCGATCTTTTCCGGCGTCACCTGCCCCGGCTGCTCCCGGATCGTCCCGCGCGGCACGCGGCCTTCCGCTCCCGCCGGCCGCTCCATCCGGACCGGCCCGCCGACCGAAGGAGGCCGGGCGTCCGCGGTGCCCGGCGCGACCCCGGCCAACGCCAGGGCGGCAAGGCAAGCCCCCACAACGAGGGTGGCGCGGAGACTCTGGGGCACGGGCATGCGGTTACCCTCTGCTCCGGCCATCGGACTCGTCGAATTCGAGGTCGTCGATCTCGGACGGCTCGTCGACGACCGCGGGATCTTCGAGGAGATCGAGGTGCGCCACGATCTCGCGCTCCTCCGCGGTGAGGCCCGCCCCGTTGCGGGCGTCGGCCACCGAGGTCCCGCCCGTTCCCGTGCCGTTCCCCGGAATCGGGGCTTCCGCGCCCCGTCGGGCGACGTCTTCCCGCGCGCCCGGCGCCCCGACGTCCGGGGCCGGCGACAGCTGCGCCGAAGGGGCCGGCCCCTTGATGCCCGCGTCCCGCGATGTCAGGACGAACAGCGCCAGGGCCGCCGCGGCCGCAAGGGGGACGGCGGCCCAGCGGATGGAATAGGCAAAGAGGCTGCGCCGGCGCGGGAGAAGGTCCTCCCGCTCCATCCGGGCGAACAGGGTCTCGCGAAAATCGTGCGGAACGTGCCCTTCGGTCCGCTCGACGCCGGTCCCGACGGCTCTCATCCGCCGGACGAGGTCCCGGCACGCGCCGCACGCCGCGAGGTGCTCCTCCGCGGCCCGCCCCTCGTCGCCCCGGGCCTCCCCGTCTGCGTAACTGCTCAATAATTCTCTGATTTCATTGCATCCCATGGCGCGCTCTCCCGCACGTTACTATGAACCCCTGCCCGCAACATTCGTTTCATTCGAGGAGCCCCGACAGGCGCTCGAGCAGCATCTCCCTGGCCCGGAAAATCCTGCTTTTCACGGCCTGGACCGTCACCCCGAGCACCGCCGCGACCTCCTCGTACGAGAGCCCCTCGCCCCGATTGAGCACGAGCGCGGACCGGTGGCTCTCGGGCAGCTCCCGCAGCGCCTCGACGAACCGCGCCGAGAGCTCCGCGCTCCACGCCATGTGCTCGGGGTTCAGCGAGTCGGGCCCGGGAACCCGCGACAGGGGGGAAGCCCCCTCGCCGTCGTCCGCCTCCGTCGACGCCGCGCGATCCCTCTCGTCCTTCTCGTCCCGGAGGAAGTTGAGAGTCGTTCGCCGGGCCACCGTGTACATCCAGGTCGTGAACTTCGCCGTCGGCTCGTACGTCGCCGCGCCGCGCGCGATCCGCAGGAACACCTCCTGGGCCGCCTCCTCGGCGCTCGCCTGGTCCCCGGTCATCCGGTAGCAGAAATGGATCACCTTCCGGTGGTGCCGGGCGAACAGCTCCTCGAAGGCATCCCGGCTCCCGCGCCGGTAGAGCGCCATCAGCTCCTCGTCGGATCGCATCACCATCCCCCGGTTCCGGCCCAGTCCGCACTTCCCACAGGGGTTCGTCGAGAGGTATCCGCCTGTTCGCGGGAGGTATCCGCAGCGGCAGAAGCCCAGTGGGAATTGCGGGCTAGAACGGCCAGAACCGGGCCTCCTCCCAGTACATCTCCCGGAGCTGTGCGTACTGCCGCGCGAGCACGTCGAGGTGGTCCCGCTCCCAGGCGATCAGGTCGTCGAACAGCTTCGCGGCCGCTTCGTCCTCCGTCACCTTCCTCCGAAGCGCGGCGAACTGGGCGATCGCCCGCTTCTCGAGCGTCATCCCGACGGAGAGCGCCGCCGCCTCGCCTTCGACGTTCCTCCCCCTTGCGACGAGATCCGGGGTGAACAGGGGGCTCCGGAACGCCCCGATCCCCTTGCGCGACGCGGCCCCGCGGACCATCCGCGGGGCCTTCCCCTCGGCCATCCGGGCGACCTGGGCCAGGATCGCCTCGCGGTGCTTCTCCTCCTCGTCCCCGAGGAACTCGAACATCCTCCGCACGCCCCCGGTCGTCGCGTTCCGCGCTGCCATCCGGTAGAACTCCCGCCCCTCGATCTCGTTCATGAGCGCCTTCTTCAGCCCGTCGGCGACGGCGCCGGCGGCGAGTCTGCCCGGTCCCTTTTTCATATCGGACGTCCCTCCGCGTGCTATATGATGACTCCATTATGCAGGAACTCATCAAGGACTTGCTCGGGAAGATCGGCGAGGACCCGGGGCGGGAAGGGCTGAAGAAAACCCCCGAACGGTTCGAGAAGGCGTACCGCTTTCTCACGTCGGGGTACGCGCAGAACCCGCGGGAGGTGCTCCAGCGCGCCGTTTTCAAGGAGCAGTACGACGAGATGGTGACCGTCAAGGACATCGACATCTTCTCCCTGTGCGAGCACCACCTCCTCCCGTTCTTCGGGAAGTGCCACGTGGCGTACATGCCCCGGAACAACATCGTGGGGCTCTCCAAGATCGCCCGGGTGGTCGAGCTCTACGCCCGGCGCCTCCAGGTCCAGGAGCGGCTGACCCAGGAGATCGCCACCGCGATCATGGACACGCTCCAGCCCCACGGGGTGGCGGTCGTCGTGGAAGCGTTCCACCTCTGCATGATGATGCGCGGCGTGGAAAAGCAGAACTCGAAGGCGGTCACGTCCGCGATGCTCGGCGTATTCCGGACCCGCGAGTCGACGCGGATGGAGTTCCTCGAGCTCATCAAGCCCACCCTGAACATCCTGCGGTAAAAAAAACCCCCGGACCCGTTCAGGCCCGGGGGGGATGATCGATCGGACTCCCGAAGCGCCGGTTCGGGGCGCTACTTCGCGGGGGCGGGCGCTTCGGCCTTCGGGGCGTCGGCCTTCGGGGCCTCGGCAGGCGCAGCGGCAGGCGCAGCGGCAGGCGCCTGGTTATCGGTGGCGGGCGCGGCGGCCTTCGGGGCGTCGGCCGGCGCGGCGGCCTTCGGAGCGTCGGCCGGCGCATCCGCGGCCAGGGACAGCAGCGGGAACGCCACCATCGTCGAGATCACAGCCAGAATCAACACCCACTTCCCTTTCTTCATAACACTCCCTCCTCTGGAATATGACCGCCGGACGTCCGCCGGCGGGCTGACGGTTGGAAACCCCCTCCCGGGTACCGAAACGAACCTACGCTAACGCTTTCAAAGAGAAAAATCAAATCAATATTCCGACGGTTGCCGGGCAAGGATTATTCAGATGCCTATGCGCGAGGCGCGATCAGCGGGTCCTGGAATGGCAGGCCGGGCATTCCTCCGCGGCCGGGGGGATGAATCTGTTGCCGCGCCACTTCGATGGGGCGTGGCACTCCGCGCACGGGATTCCCGCTTCCGCGTGCGGCGCGTGCGCGAAGTTCGCGCCCCCGCGGCCGGAAGAACGGCGGGAACCCGGATTCTGCTTTTCCACGACGTACGGCCCGGTTCCCGGCGGCGACTGCTCCTGCGCCTGCCGGTGGCAGGCCGCGCAGTCTGCGTCCGTGGCGGGCCGCGGCGCGGCCGGGTCGGTGCCGTGGCAGGGGGCGCAGTCGCCCCTGGTCACGGTGACGTGCTGCGCGTGGCGGAATTCGCCGCCGGCCTTGCTGCAGGCCGCGGCGGCGAGGGAAATCGCCAGAAGAACGACCGGAAAGCTCCGAGCCATCGGGCCGCGCGGCCGCCGCGCCAGGAGCGCGGTTACCTCGCCGCCTCGCGCATGATCTCCTCGATCACCGCCTCCACTTCGCGCGCCGTCGTCTCGAGCGTCGGCTCGTTGAACATCTGGAGCATCGCCGTCGGCTTGATCGTCTCCAGCACGACGTCCTTGCCGTCGGCGTAGATCGACACCCGGCACGGCAGCGCCGCGGCGATCCTGATGTTGGTGTCCAGGACCTTCTTGGCCGCCCCCGGGTTGCACACCTCGTAGACGTACAGCCTGCGATCGAATGCGAGCCCCTTCGACTGGAGCGTCGCCGTGACGTTGTGGATCCCCTGGACGCCGAACTTTCTCTCGGCCGCCGCATCCTCGAATCTCTGCCGGACCTCGCCCATCGACTTCCTGCTTCTCACCGTGATGAGCATTCCGCACCTCCTCCGCCCGGCGCCCGGCCGGACCAGCTCGCTAGCACCGCGGGCCTCAGCCGCCCCCGCTGCCGCCGGAGAACAGGTAGAACACCGCGACGACGGCGATCATCGCCAGCGGCATCCAGTCGTTCCACATCGCGTCTTCTTCCTCCCGGATCGATTCGGACCTGCCCGGCGACCGCCGGGCCGAGGTTCGTTACGCTCAGCTGAACGGGGAGCGGCGGGAGCCGTCCCCGCACGACTTTCCGCCTCCCGGAGCGCCGGAGCCCCCCGTCCTCGCGCTGACGAGGGAGATTCCCACCCTTGCGGATTCCCCGCCGCACGCCGGGCACCGCTCCTGCGACGCATCGTCGGAAGGCCGCTTGTACGCCTCGAACACCCGCGAGCACGAACCGCACCTGTATTCGTATAGCGGCATCGATTTCCCCCTCTACCGTTCCGGCACGCCGAGCTTCTTCAGGATCGACTCCATCAGGCACCACCTCGTCAGACCCGACTGGAACAGGTTCGCTCCGACGAATGCGGTGAAAAGAAGCCAGTACTTGTTAACGTACACCCCCAACATGAGGCTTGCCAGCACGAAAGTTCCCGCGATCACCCGGATCCACCGCTC
>JBLNEU010000331.1:0-6530 GCA_050263015.1 Deltaproteobacteria bacterium
CGTTCGCGGCGGCCCTCCTCGGCAAGAAGGTCCGCGAGCTCGTGGGCCACGCGGCCGGGGGGCCCTGAGGTTCCACCGACGTCCTGACGCGCCGCGCGCCGCCGCGGTACAATCGAACTCATGGCACCCGACCCGTCCGTCCGGGAAGTCGTCCATTGCGATATGGACGCCTTCTACGCGTCCGTCGAGGCGCTGGACGATCCGGGGCTCGCCGGGAAGCCGGTCATCGTCGGCGGCGGGGAAAGGCGTGGAGTCGTCGCCGCTTCCTCCTACGAGGCGCGGCGGTACGGAGTCCATTCCGCGATGCCCATGGCGACGGCGAAGCGGCTGTGTCCCGGCGGCGTCTTTCTCCCTGTCCGCATGGCCCGTTACCGCGACGTCTCGGATCTGATCTTCGGGATCTTCCGCCGGTTCACCCCGCTGGTCGAGCCCGTCTCCATCGACGAAGCGTTTCTCGACGTGACCGCGTCCATCCGCCTCTTCGGGGCCCCCGAGGCGATCGCGCAGGCGATCAAGACCGCCGTGCGGGGCGAAACGGGCCTCACCGTGTCGGCGGGCGTGGCCCCGTCGAAGCTCGTCGCGAAGATCGCGTCGGACATGCGCAAGCCCGACGGGCTCACCGTGGTCCCGCGCGGAACGGAGAGGGAGTTCCTGTCGCCCCTCCCCGTCGAAAAGTTGTGGGGCGTGGGGCCCGTGACCCGGGAAGCGCTCCGGGCCATGGGCGTCGGGACGATCGGTGAGCTCGCGCGCGCGCCCGCGCGAGTGCTCGAGGCGAAGCTCGGCGAGAGCGGTCTCCGCCTTCACCGCCTCGCCAACGGCATCGACGAGCGGGAGGTGGAAACCGACCGCGAGGCGAGATCGATCGGGCACGAGGACACGTACGACGAGGACATCCGGGACGCGGCGGCGATGCGCAAGGAGATTCTCGGCCTTGCCGACCGGGTCGCCGCGCGGCTGCGGCGCGAGGGAGTCAAGGGAAGGACCGTGACGCTCAAGGTGAAGTACGCCGACTTCACGGCGGTCACGCGGGCCGTGACGCTTTCCCGCGCGACCGACGACGGCGGGGAGGTCTACCGGAGCGCCGTCCCGCTTCTCGCGAAGACCCGCGCCGGGCGGCAGCCGGTTCGCCTCCTGGGGATCTCCGTTTCGCGCCTTGCGGTGGACGACGGGTCCCGCGAGGAGACTTGGGACCAGATGCTCCTGTTCGGCGGAAAACCGCCGCACGCGGCCGGAGAGGCGCCGTCCCCCGGGCCCGCGACGGATCCGGCCCGGGTCACCCGGCTCAACCAGGCGGTGGACCGGATCCGCGAGAAGTTCGGGAAGAAGGGGATCCGCCCCGCGACGCTCGCCGACCCGGAGTGAACCGGCCCTCCGTCGGTTACGTCTTCTTTCCCCGGAAGGCGTGGCACTTCATGCAGGCGCCGCCATCCTTGTTGTGCTCCGCCATGTCGCTGTGGCACCCGAGGCACAGGTCCCGGCCGGTGACGGCCCAGGCGTGCGGCTTGTGGCAGTCGACGCACGCCGAATCGGAATGCCCGCCTTTTTTGTGGAGGCCCCCGATGCCGCCGTGGCAATCCTTGCAGTCCGCCACGGGCTTCGCCTCCTGCCCCTTGACGTGGCAGTCGCCGCACGTCATCGACGTCATCATCGGGGCCGCCGTGTCGATCTTGTGGCACTCGGCGCAGTCCGTCGGCGGGCGATACCCGGCGGCGTGGCACTTGTTGCACAGGATCCGTTCATGCTTCCCCTTGAGCTCGATCGGGTGCCACGGCATGGTTCCCTGCGACGACAGGGTGCCAAGCGGCATGAGCGACGACCGCACCGGCTGGGTGTGGCACACCGTGCACTCCGTGGTCAGGACCTTGCCCGTTTTCGACACGTGCCGGCCGTCGTGGCAGCGGAAGCAGCCCGGCCAGTTCCGGTGGCCGATGTTGGAGGGGTACGTCTTCCAGTTCACGTTCATCTCGGGGAAGACGCTCCGGTCGTAGATCCCGATCGCGTTGACGACCGCCTTTTCGACATCCCCGGCCCGCGTCTTGAGGACGTCCGGATACTTTTCCTTGTAGAAGCGCGTGATCTCCGCCCGCATCCCCTCGTGGGCCTTCTCGCGCGTGGGGTACTCCCTCACCAGCGCGTCCACGACGACCTTTTTGGCCCACGGCAGCGTCCGGGGGACGAGGCCGGTCGTCATCGCCTGGTCCACCGCCGCCTCCGGCGGGTTGAAGTTGTGCGTCGGCCGGTTGTGGCAGTCCATGCAGTCCATCTCGTCCTTGGGCAGGGCGGACAGCTGCTCCTTCGTCCCCTTGTAGTCGAGGCTCGTGTATTCCTCCACGCGTCCGTCGGGGTGACGCACCTCCACCCACGGGATCTCCTGCTTCTGCCGGTCCACGGCCACGTAGTTGACCTTGTTCGAGATGATCATGTGCCAGTGGATCCCGGCCGTCCCGCCGAGCGACTCGCTGCCGCCGCCTGTCTTGACGCCGAGGCTGATCTGCTCGGGCGAGTTCTTCTCGTTGTAGCGGAAGTGGGGGATCTGCATGAGCTGGGTGCCGTAGAATTTCGCCGGCCAGTGGCACTCCTCGCACGTCTCCCGCGCCGGCCGCAGGTTTTCGATGGGGGTCGGGATCGGCGTGGGGTACGACTTGGAGATCACCGCCAGGACCTGGCGGGCGCCGGAGAGCTTCGACTTGACGTACCAGGAGGCGCCGTGGCCCACGTGGCAGTCGACGCAGCTCACCTTCGCGTGGGGGGACGCCTTGTACGCCGCGTACTCCGGCTGCATCACGCTGTGGCAGAGCGTGCCGCAGAACGACACAGACTCCGTGTACAGGAACGCGTTGTACGTGACGAACGTGATGATGATCGCGAGGAGCGTCCCCCCGAGGAGGATGTAGCTGAACCATTTCCGCGCCGTGGGTTCGTTGAGGTCGACCCGGGGGTAGGGGAGCCCTTCCGCGGTGCCTTCCCGGCGCCGCCGCAAGCTCTCCCGCCGCATCCCGTACAGGTAGAGGATCGCCCCCACCCCGAAGAAGGCGGGGAACACCATGTACGTGAAGATGCCGATATAGGGGCTGGGGCTCTTGAGACTCCAGTCGAGCGCCAGGGCGAAGACGATGAGCAGGATGCTGCCGATGGAGACGAGGGCGCCGAAGAAGCTGACGGCGTTCCGGTAGAGACCGGTGTGCTTCGTATCGTTCGGACTCATTGCGACGAACCCCCCCGGGTAACGTGGAATGAACCAAGGATAATAGTTGATCGGCGGGAATTTGGGAAGGGCATTTCAGCGGGCGCCGCCCTTTCCGCTGCCCTTCCGCTTGATTTTCAACCGCCCCGCGGCTAATATGTTTTTTCCTCGCGTGCCGAAGTGGTGGAACCTGGTAGACACGCCATCTTGAGGGGGTGGTGGGGAAACCCGTGGGGGTTCGAGTCCCCCCTTCGGCACCATTTGGATAACTAAAGGGAACTTGGCAGAGCGCCAGGTTCCCTTTTTTGCAGGTAGTCGGTGTTTTGGTCTCTGTTTGGGCTCACGGTTCTCTTGATCGTAGCGGACGCGGCTACGGGTGACGACTTGGCGTGAACGCGAGAGGGCTTGTACGCGCTCTTCGGGGTCGCGATGGCGTTCAACCTCTCCACCTGATCCCGGATATGACTCTGGCCAAGAGAACCGTAGATCATCGTCGTCTTGATGTCGGCGTGGCCCATCGCTTTCATGATCGCGAACGGATCTGCCCACCAGTTCCGATCGAAGACCGCCGGTTTTTCCGTCCCCATGAGGCGGAAGATCTCCAGCCCCTTGGCCTTGACCGCGTCATGACCCGGATCCGGCCCCTTGTTTCCATTATTGCACGGCCGTAGTTCGGGGCCGCCAGCCGTTCGCGGCTCTCGTCGCCGCGGCGCTTTTGTTTATATCGATTGATCGGAATATACTGAAGACGTGGACAGGCGGGCACTCTTCCGCAAACCCAGCGAGAACCCGAAAGGAGGAGGCCATGAAGTGTGCAACAGTGGTGTCCTCGGTGCTCCTGGGTTTCATCCTCGCCGTGGTGGCGGGGTTGGCCCAGGCCGAGGCGAAGGAGCCCGTCGGGACGGCGGCCGGCAGCGGGATCGCTGCGTCCGAAATGAGGGGCGAAGAGATGCCGTTCCCGGTTGGATGGGTACCGGAGGCCGAACTTCCGGACATCCCGCGGGAGATGCGGGGCCCGGCGGAGACAGGGGCCTTGCCGGAGGTCGTGACACCGGAGACCGACCTGCGGGGGACGGAGCATCCGTTCCCGGTCGGGTGGGTGCCGGAATAGCCGGGACAGAGCCGTCATCAACGGGGGCGGGGTCTTGCCGACCCCGCTTTTCTGTCTTCACCCGGGCGCCGAGTGCGCTCGGGGACAAGGGCCATCCGCGGAAATCCCCGATCGCAAAGGGAAACCCGTGGGGGTTCGAGTCCCCCCTTCGGCACCATTTGGATAACTAAAGGGAATCCGGTATCGACCGGGTTCCCTTTTTCTTTGAAAGTCACGCGAGTGGCTGAAAAGTGGCTCGGGGAGCGGGTTGGCGGGTCGACGTGTGGCTAACAGGGTTGATACCCGGCTGCTATATATGTCTTATTATCACGGATGCTGTCTAATCAGCTGTTAGACGCCAAGGATAAATCATGACAGTCATGCGTATGGACAACGTCGGGATCGTGGTAGAAAACATCGATTCCGCCATTGAGTTCTTCACCGAACTTGGTCTCGACCTCGAGGGGCGTGCCACAGTTGAAGGAGACTGGGCAGATGGCGTAACCGGATTGCGCGACATGCGCGTCGAGATTGCCATGATGTGTACACCGGATGGTCATAGCCGGCTCGAGCTGTCCCGCTTTCTCGCGCCGTCCGTGGTCGACGATCACCGCAGCGCCCCAGTGAACGCTCTCGGTTACCTACGCGTCATGTTCACCGTGGAGGACATCGACGATACACTCGTCCGGCTCGGCAAACGCGGCGCGAAACTCGTCGGCGAAGTGGCTCAGTATGAAAACATGTATCGGCTCTGTTACATCCGGGGTCCCGAAGCAATTCTCATCGGGCTCGCCCAACAGCTCGGGCAGGAGTGAACTTACCCCCGTTTCGACCGGACACTCCTGTTGCTGACTCTAAGTGATAGGAGTACGACTAGTCGTATGACTACCCCTAAGGATCGGCCCGACACAAGCCCCATCGAGGTGATCACGTCGGTGCAGCGCCGGCGCCGCTGGTCGCCCGAGGAAAAGCGCGCGATTCTGGAGGAGGCCGAGCAGCCCGGCAATTCGCTGTCCGCGGTGGCCCGCAAGTACGGGGTCAACCCCAACCAGCTCTTCCAATGGCGCAAGCTCATGCGGGAGGGAGCCTTGGTAGCCGTCGGAGCCGACGAGCACGTCGTGCCGGCCTCCGAGGTCAAGCAGCTCAAAAACCAGATCCGGGAACTGGAGCGTCTCCTGGGCAAGAAGACGATGGAGGCGGAGATCCTTCGTGACGCGATCCGGATCGCCCGCGAAAAAAAACTTCTGTTGCGGATGCCCTTGCCAAGGAAGGGCGATTCCCGATGAAGGCGATCGCGGATACGCTGGGCGTCTCGCGATCGAACCTGTACGAGAAACGAAGCGAAGAGCGCACGCCGCGCCGGCGTCGGTACCGCAAGGCTGCCGATGACGAATTCCTGCCGCTGATCCGCGAAATCGTCGACGAGAGGACGACCTACGGCTACCCGCGGACGACGGTGCTGCTCAACAGAAAGCTTGCGGCGCTGAGCCGGCCGCGGGTCAACGAAAAGCGTGTCTACCGGATTATGGCGATCAACGGCCTGCTCCTTGAAAAGCACACGGGCCGGCCGGCGCGCACGCATGAAGGCGAGATCATCACGCTTGCGAGCAACACGCGCTGGTGCTCGGATATCTTTGCGATCATCTGCTGGAACGCGGAAATCGTCTGGGTGGCGTTTAGTCTGGACTGCTGCGATCGCGAGGTCATGAGCTACATAGCCACGACGGCGGGGGTCTCCGGGGAGATGATCCGGGACTTGATCGCGGAAACGATTGAGTCCCGCTTCGGCCCCGTGGACCGGGTGCCGTACAAAATCGAATGGCTCTCGGACAACGGCTCGCCCTACACGGCGCACGACACGAGGAACTTCGCGCAGAGCATGGGGCTTGCCGTCTGCACGACACCGGTGCAGAGCCCCGAGAGCAACGGGATGGCCGAAGGCTTCGTGAAGACGTTCAAGCGCGATTACGTGCATGTGAACCGCCTGGATAACGCCAAGGTCGTCATGGAGCAGTTGCCGGGGTGGATCCGGGACTACAACGAGATCGCCCCGCATAAAGGCTTGAAGCTGATGTCCCCGAGGGAGTATAGGAAGTCCTTAGCAGCATCGGCCGAGTGTCCGGTTTAATGGGGGTAACTCCATCAAGAGCGGAACCTGACGTTGAAGTCTTGGGGTGTGTCGGTACGCCGAGGGCGAAAGTCAGGGTGAGATTAGGGGGAGCGCAATATGCATCCAATACTGAAGCGAATATGGGA
>JBLNEU010000332.1:0-2669 GCA_050263015.1 Deltaproteobacteria bacterium
GTCCCGAAGTGTCTGGCTGAACGGGATCCTCCCCGTGGCGCACCCCGTAAGCGTAACAATGGCGACCAGCATCGCGGCGGGAATACGGATGTTCAACAAGCTGCCGATCGATGGAAGTGAGTTCACCGGATACCTCCTGATTCCGGAAGGCCACGCCGCCTTCCTCATCATAGCACGCCGACGAACGCGAGGAATTCGGGCTTCGGCCCGCTAGCCGCCTGCTTTCGGGACGCGCCAGCCGCCCGGGGGCGCCAGAGCTTCCGCTTCAAGCGGGCCCCAGGTTCCCGGCGCGTATTCGTAAACGGGTGTCGCCGCGCCGAGGACCGGCTCGACGATGCGCCACGCCGCTTCCACCTCGTCCGCACGGGCGAAAAGCGTGGCGTCGCCGCGGAGCGAGTCCCCCAGCAGTCGCTCATAGGCGTCCAGCATCCCCCTTCCCGCCTCGCTGCCCGCCAGCAGTTCCACCTGCCGTCCCTGCATCGCCTCCCCGGGGTCCTTCACCTGCGTCCCGATGGCGATGGCGACGTCGGGGTTGAAGAGAAACCGAAAGTAGTTCCGGGGCCGCAATCGGTCGGACAGCGCCGGCGGGCTCTTGAGCTCGACGACGACCTCCGTCGCGGTCACGGGGAGGCACTTCCCCGCCCGAATATGGAAAGGCACGTCTTTCCAGCGCCAGGAGTTGATCTCCAGCTTCAGGGCGGCGAACGTCTCCACCGTCGATCCGGGCGCAACGCCGGTCTCGTCCCTGTATCCCCGGAACTGGCCACGCACAACGGCGACGGGATCGAGGGGCCGGATCGCCTTGACGACCTTCAGCTTTTCATCGCGGAGCGACTCGCTGTCCACGCCGATCGGGGGCTCCATCGCCAGGTGCGCGATCACCTGCAGAAGGTGGTTCTGAACCACATCGCGGATCGCCCCGGCCTCCTCGTAGAAGCGGCCCCGTCCCTGAACGCCGAACGACTCCGCCATCGTGATCTGCACGTGGTCCACGTACTGGCGGTTCCAGATCGGCTCGAGATAGGAGTTCGCGAACCGGAAGAACAGGAGATTGATCACCGGTTCCTTGCCGATGTAATGGTCGATGCGGAAGATGGAGGACTCCTGGAAGTGACGGCGCAGGACGGCATTGAGGTGCCGGGCGGAATCGAGGTCCCTCCCGAACGGTTTCTCCACGATCACCCTTCCTCCCTTCGCCCCGCCGATCGACCTGAGGTGGCCCACGACGACTTCGAACATGGAGGGGGGGATGGCGAGGTAGAAGGCAGGCCGCTTCGCGGATCCCATCTCGCCGCGCAGGGCCTGGAACGTCGCGGCGTCGTTGTAGTCGCCGTCGACGTATCGGAGCAGCCGCAGCAGCTTTTCTCCCCCGTCCGGGTCCACGCCGCCGTGGGTCTCGAGACTTTCCCGGGCCCTGCCTTTAAGCTGTTCGAGGCTCCACCCCGCCTTCGCGACGCCTATGACCGGCACAGCCAGGTGGCCCCGCCGCACCAGCCCCTGCAGGGCGGGGAAGACCTTCTTGTAGGCCAGGTCTCCCGTGGCCCCAAAGAACACCAGCGCGTCGGCGGAGTTTCCGCTCATCGCCATGCTTCATCTCCCGGCGTTTTTTTCCCAAGGAGTTCCCGAGCCACGGCGGCGACCCGGTCGGGCTCGAATCCGAATTTCCTCTGCAGCTCTTTGAGCGGCGCGGACGCCCCGAACGTCTTCATGCCGATGACCCGGCCCGTCGTGCCCACGTAGCGCTCCCACCCCAGCGTCGACGCCTGCTCCACCGCGACGCGGGCAGTAACGTCGGGCGGCAGCACGCTGTTCCTGTACTCCTGCGGCTGGCGGTCGAAAATGTCCCAGGATGGCATTGAGACCACCCGGGAGCGGATCCCCTCCGCAAGCAGGTTCTCATGGGCCTCCACGACAAGGCCGAGCTCGGTGCCGGTGGCGATGAGGATCACCTCGGGATTCGCTCCGGGGGGGTCGGCGAGAACGTAGGCGCCGCGCGCGACCCCGGAGGCCGGCGCATACCGGCTCCGGTCCAGCGTCGGCAACGGCTGGCGCGACAGCGCGAGGGCGGCGGGCTGGTGGCGCAATTGCATGACGTACCGGTAGGCCTCGACGACCTCGTTGGCGTCGCCGGGCCGCAGCGTCACCAGCCCGGGGACGGCGCGCATCGAAAGCAGGTGCTCCACCGGCTGGTGAGTCGGGCCGTCCTCCCCGTCGCCCATGGCGTCGTGGGTGAAAAGGAAGACGGTGGGAAGCTCCATCAGCGCCGACAGCCGGATGGCCGGCCGCGCGTAATCGCTGAAGATGAAAAACGTCGCGCCGAAAGCCCGCAGCTTCGAAAGCGCAAGTCCGTTCACGACCGCCGCCATCGCGTGCTCGCGCACGCCGAAATGCAGGTTCTTCCCGCCCGGGGTCGCCGCCTGGAAGTCTCCCGCACCCTCGTACGTCAGGGTGGTCTTGTTCGACGGACCGAGATCCGCCGAGCCCCCGAGAAACCAGGGGATGTTCTGCGCGAGCACGTTCAGCACCTTGCCCGACGCGTCCCGTCCGGCGATGCCCTTCGCATCGGCCGGGAAGACCGGCAGGTTCCGGTCCCACCCGACCGGCAGCTCCCTCCGCTGCATCTGCTCGATCTCGGTCGCGAGCGCCGGGAACTTGGCGCGGTAGGCGGC
>JBLNEU010000333.1:0-2538 GCA_050263015.1 Deltaproteobacteria bacterium
GGGATGCCGCGCGTACGGCGACACGAAGAAGGAAGCGGTCCAGAACATCAGGATCTCGATCATGCACCGGCTGGAAAAGCTGAAGGCGGGCGGGAAGGCGATTCCCGCCGACACGGGGCAGGCATCGTAGAGGACACGGCGCGGGGGGACGGAGGCGCTAACGCCGTCCCCCGGCGAGCAGCGCGTCGATCTCCGCAAGCGCCCGCAGCGCCCCTTCGGGGATCGCGAGGTGCGGCGCGTCGATCCACGGCTCCCGCGGGTTGATCCGGACGACCGTCACGCCCCGGCGGCGGCCCAACCGCTCGCTCAACGCCCGCATGGTGGGAATCGCGGTGCCGGCTCCCATCTCGACGACCGCCGTCGGCCGGTTCCCGTTTTCGTCGAGGAACGCCTCGAACAGTCCTTCCTGGCCATCCGTGCGCATGCTCAGCCAGGAAAAATCGCCGAACATGAGGACGTTGGGCCGCGCGACGCCGCCGCACCGCCCGCACCGGGGAATGCGCAGCGCCCGCATCGTCTCGAGATCGACCGGGATCTCCTCCCGGTTGGGCCAGATCGCGCCGAAGCACGGCGCCAGGCATTGAAGGTGGTGGATGGACCCGTGGACCTCGAGGATCCGGTCTTCGGCGAACCCGGCCTTCTGGAACTGCCCGTCCACGTTCGACGTCGCGACGAATTGCGCGAGGCCGAACCGCGCGATCCACCGGCGCAGGATCCGAAAACCTTCATGGGGCTCCGTCGCACGGTACAGGTTCGTCCGGTGGCCGTAGAACCCCCAGCCGAACGCGGGATCGTCTTGAAAATGCGCCGGGTTTGCGGCTCCGACGAAGGAGATCCCCAGCCGCTCGTACATCGGGTAGGCGTTCCAGAACCCGCGCTCGCCGCGAAAGTCGGGCAGCCCGGAATCGACGCCCATGCCGGCCCCGGCGACGATGATCAGGACCTCGGCCGTTCCGATCGCATCGGCCGCCCTGCGGATGCCGTCGGCCCGATCCATCCGTCTCCCTCCGCCCGGCCGCCGGGAGAACGGGCTACTCGATGACCGCCCCCGTGGCCCGGATGGCAAGGACGGCTTTCCCGCCGGCAGCCGCCGCCTCTTCGGGGCACGGCGTCATCATCTCGACCGCTCCCTGGACCGTCGCCTGCCTGCCGCGCGCGGACGCGGGAAAGACGATGACGCCGTCTTCCACCTTGACGCGGATCGCCTGGCCGGACGCTTCGCCGGCCAGGTCCATCCAGCAGCCGCGGTGGGCGCAGACGTCCACCACTTTCCCCGTGACCTTCACCGTCTTGCCGACATAGGAGCCGGGTTCGGCGAGGATGTCGGAGATCGACGATGCCCGCTCGACGGTGACGCCGCCGCCGTACAAGGTCCCGGCCACGGCCCGGGATGCAAGGGCGAGGAACACCGCCAGAACGGGAACAAGGATGCGCTTCATGCCAGGCCTCCGCGCGCGACCGCGCCTCGGGAGCCGGCGCGGGCACCGGTCCGGGCGCGATCGCATCAATAGATATATAGACCGGCCGGCGGTTTTTTGAAAGGGAAAGCGCGGGCCGGCATCCGTCCTAGTCGCCTATGACGATGATCGCGTGATTCCGCCCCGTGGCCGCGAAGCTCTTCCGGGCCAGGCGCAGCAGGCCGAGAAGACGCTCCCCGCGGTCCGCCTTGCGCCGCTCCACGAGCGTCCCGACCGGCTCCCTCTCCATGGTGTCCTCGTCAAGGCGGTAGACGACGACCGACTCGATCGGCTTCCGCTGCCCGTCCGAGAGAATCGCATTCCGGGCGCACACGTTGGGATTCTCCGCCGCGAGGTAGTCGCAGAGACGGATGTGAACGATGACCTGGGAAGCCCCGACGATGAACCCGATCTCCTGGTAGTCCATGAGCTCGTGCGCCACGAGGATCTGGATGCCGAACGTTCTCCCGAAGATCGGCATGAAACCGTATTCCCCGGGAGGCAACAGCGGCTTGTAGTCCCCCTCGGAGGCCGGCCGGACTTCTCCGGCCTTCATGTAGTGACGCAACTTTTCGAGGTTGACCTGCCTTGTCGCGGGAATGATCGCCATGCAGATCCGGCCGTCGACGACCAGCGGGACCGATTTGGCCAGGCACTCACTGGTGACCCCGAGGGAATCGTCCGCGTCCTCGGCGTGCACGCCGTCGGAACCGGTCTCGATCGTGTACGCGTGGTGAATCCTGCTTTCAAGAAACCGGGAGATTTCCTGAGTGTCGTTCATCGGCGTCCTCCCTTCCGCGGATCGCGGAGTTTCGGCGGGTTGTCCGATTGTCAAACCAGTCGGCGTTACGGGGCCATATTTCATTTCATAACGATCGAGGGCAGGCGGGCTGGATGGACGGACGACGCGCCGGCAACGTATACAGTATACATAAACGGGGACGAATGTGAATAGCGTTCAATCCTCCGGTCCCGCCGGCCCGCGCCGAGGCGCAGGGACCCGGGGACCGGTTCCCGGAGACTCGGGGCCGGGGTATAATGATATTGAAGTGGCGCGGCGGGGCTAACCGACCCCCGAAGC
>JBLNEU010000334.1:0-3789 GCA_050263015.1 Deltaproteobacteria bacterium
CCTCGTCATCCAGGCGTTCAAGATCCCCTCGGGCTCGATGGAGAACGCCCTCCTCGTCGGGGACCACATTTTCGTCAACAAGTTCATCTACGGATACCACATCCCGCTCACGAAGGGGCGCGTCCTCGATTTCCGCACCCCGCACCGGGGCGACATCATCGTCTTCGAGTTTCCCGAGGACCCGAAGAAGGACTTCATCAAGCGCGTCGTGGGGATCCCCGGCGACACCGTGGAGATCCGGCGCAAGAAGCTGTTCGTGAACGGGGTTCCGGTGGAGGAAAGCTATGTCCGGTACGCCGACGGACCGGCGGACGGGTTTCCGCCCGCCCGGGACAACGCGCCCGCGCTGACGGTCCCTCCCGGCAAGCTGTTCGTCATGGGGGACAACCGCGACCGGTCGTACGATTCCCGCTTCTGGGGATTCGTGGATATGGACAAGGTGGTCGGAAAAGCGCTCTTCATCTATTTTTCCGTGGACTGGAGCCGGGATGTCCGCTGGTACGAAGCCTGGCGCTGGCCGGAGTTCGTCCGCTGGAACCGGATCGGGGACATCATCAGGTGACGCGTCTCCGAATGGTGTCTCCGAATGGTGTTGACGCGACCGCCGGGCGGCGGTAGCATGGGGGTCGACCTTTTAAGCTAATCCGGTGAGGTTAGCAAAGGATGGCGGATGCCGAACGACCAAGCTGACGATGCCCTCCCGTTTTCCGGGGGGGTTTTTTTTTGCCCGCAGCGAACCGCGCGCGAATTTGGAACGGGGGCACTGAGATGAAAAAAGCCGGCAGGAAGGTCATCCTCGACGCAAAGGGGATGGACCGCATGCTCTCCCGGGTCACCCACGAGATCCTCGAGAAGAACCGGGGCGCGGAGGAGCTCGCCCTCGTGGGCATTTGTTCCGGAGGCGTCCCCCTCTCGAGAAGGATCCAGGAGAAGATCCGGGCCATCGAAGGGGTCGAGGTGCCCGCGGGCTACGTCGACATCACGCTTTACCGGGACGACCTGCACCGGGCGGGATACCAGCCGCGGCTCAAAAGGACCGAGATCCCGTTCTCCATCGACGACAGGAAGGTCATCCTCGTCGACGACGTCCTGTTCACGGGACGGACGATCAGGGCGGCCATGGACGCCCTGATCGACTTCGGGCGTCCCAGGAACATCCAGCTCGCCGTGCTCATCGACCGGGGCCACCGGGAGCTCCCCATCCGGGCGGACTACGTGGGGCGCAACGTGCCGACCTCGCGAAACGAGACCGTCGAGGTGATGATCCAGGGCGAGCCCGACACGTGGAAGGTGCTGTTGAACGAAGGTCCTGCCGGGAAGGAGGGGTGAGCCCGATGGAATGGCGGCGCAGGCACGTCCTCGGGCTGTCGGACTTCCGGCCCGACGAGATGGAGTTCGTCATCGACACGGCGCGGTCGATGGAGGAGATCCTCGGCCGGGACATCAAGAAGGTCCCGGCGCTCCGTGGCAAGACGGTGGTCAACCTCTTCTTCGAGCCGAGCACCCGGACGCGGACATCCTTCGAGATGGCCGGGAAACGGCTGTCGGCCGACGTCGTCAACTTCAGCGCGGCGACCTCCAGCGTGACGAAGGGGGAGACGCTGCTCGATACGGCCCGGAACATCGAGGCGATGAAGCCGAACATCCTGGTCATCCGCCACGCGGCCTCGGGCGCGCCGCATTTCCTTTCGCGGCACCTTTCGTGCTCGATCGTCAACGCGGGCGACGGCGCGAACGAGCATCCCAGCCAGGGACTCCTCGACCTCTTCACGATCATGAAAGCAAAAGGTAAGATTGCCGGTCTCAAGGTAGCGATTGTCGGGGATATTCTGCACAGCCGCGTCGTCCGGTCCGACCTCCATTCCCTCGGCCGGATGGGGGCGAGCCTGTGGCTCTGCGGTCCGCCGACGCTCTCGCCGAAGGAGATGGAGCGCACCGGGGCGCGGGTCACCAGCGACATCCGGGAGGCGGTGACCGACGCCGACGTCGTCATGATGTTGCGCATCCAGCTCGAGCGGCAGAAGACCGCGACCTTCCCGTCGCTGCGCGAATATTCGCGCAAGTTCGGCCTGAACCGGGAGGTCTTCGCTCTTGCCAGGGAGGACGCGGTCATCATGCACCCCGGCCCCATCAACCGCGGCGTGGAGCTGTCCGACGAGCTGGCCGACTCGGCGCAGTCAAGGGTCCTCAACCAGGTGGAGTCGGGAGTCGCCGTCCGGATGGCGCTCCTCTACCTTCTCGCGGGAGGCCACGATGGTGCTCGTTAGGAACGGACGCGTGATCGATCCGGCCCGCCGGCGGGACGAACAGGGCAGTCTCGTCATCGAGAACGGAAAAGTGCGCGAATTCATTCCGGGGGGAAAGGCCCCGGAGAAATACCAGGGAACCGTCATCGACGCGGCCGGGAAATGGGTCGTTCCCGGCCTGATCGACATGCACGTCCATCTGCGGGAGCCGGGGTACGAGTGGAAGGAGGACATCCGCTCGGGCACCCGGGCCGCGGCGGCCGGGGGATTCACGTCGGTCGCGTGCATGGCGAACACGAAGCCCGTCAACGACCACCGCGAGGTCACCGACTTCATCCGGGACAAGGCGGCGCGGGAGGGAGCGGCGAACGTGTTTCCCGTCGCGGCCGTCACCCGGGGTCTCGAGGGGCACGAGATGACCGACATGGCGGAGCTGGCCGAGGCCGGGGCCGTTGCCTTCTCCGACGACGGCAAGCCGGTGGCGAACGCGCTCCTGATGCGCCGGGCGCTCGAATACGCGAAAGGATTCGGCCTCCTCATCCTCTCCCACGCCGAGGACCGCGATCTGTCGGCCGAGGGCGCGGCTCACGAAGGATGGACCGCGTGCCGGCTGGGGATCCCGGGCATTCCCGCGGCCGCCGAGGAGGTCGCGATCGCGCGCGACATCCTCCTCGCCCGGCAGACGGGCGGGCGGGTCCATATCCAGCACATCAGCACCCGGATGGGCGTCGACCTTCTCCGGATGGCCAAGCGGGCCGGGCTCTCCGTGACGGGGGAGACGGCCCCGCACTACTTCACCCTGACCGACGCCGCCCTGGAAGGGTACGACACCAACGCCAAGATGAACCCGCCCCTGCGGGGGGAGGAGGACCGGATGGCGGTCCTCGAGGGGATCGTCGACGGGACGATCGACGCGATCGCGACCGACCACGCTCCGCACGACGACTACACGAAGCGGTGCGAGTTCGTCGCGGCGTCCAACGGGATCATCGGCCTGGAGACCGCGCTGCCGCTCTCCCTCGCCCTGCTCGCGGGCGGCAAGGTCGCGCCGTCGCGGCTCGTCGAGCTGCTGAGCGTCAACCCGGCCCGCATCCTGAACCTCAAGGGGAAGGGGTCGCTCGGCGTCGGGGACGACGGCGACGTGACCGTCATCGACCCGGAAGCCGAGTGGGAAGTCCGGGCGGCGGACATGCGGTCGAAGTCGCGGAACAGCCCCTTCATCGGCTGGACCATGCGGGGGCGGGCGATCGCCACGATCCGGGGCGGCCTCGTGACGCACTCCCTCGTTCCCGGGACCCCGTCCCATGCCTGAGAGCCGGGCGCTCCTGGCGCTCGCGGACGGCGCCGTCTTCGCGGGCGCCGCCTTCGGCCACGAGGGAGAGAGCGGCGGCGAGGTCGTGTTCAACACGGGGATGACGGGATACCAGGAGGTGCTGACCGATCCGTCCTACAGGGGACAGATCGTCACGATGACCTGCCCCGAGATCGGGAACACGGGAATCAATCCGGAGGACGTGGAGTCGACGCGCCCCTGGGTCGAGGG
>JBLNEU010000335.1:0-3632 GCA_050263015.1 Deltaproteobacteria bacterium
GCGGGCGGGCGGCGTCACCGACTTCACGCGCTACGCCGTCGCCCCGGGATCGCCGCTCGTTCCCGACCTTTTCGTCGACTAAACTAAGTGCTCCCTTTCATAAGTACGGTCAACACCGAGAGCGTCGATGCGCCGCATCCCGGGGCGAATATCGGCTGGACAGCGCCACAAAGGGACGAGTGCAAAGCACTCGCCGGCAAGGCGCCCGACCGAAGGCGTATCGGGAATACGCCGAGGGCGGGCAACGCCGCCGGTGCGGATGCAGCGGCGCTCGAATGTGAGCGTATTTATGAAAGTGAGCACTTAAAGCCCCCTCGAGGCGCGCGCCACCATCGTCCGGAGGATCCATTTTGCGGCGATGTTGACGACGAACGTCAGCAGGAACAGGACGAGGCCGATCTCGACCAGGGCGGCCAGGTAGAGGTCGTCGGTCGCCTCGGCGAACTCGTTGGCGATCACCGCCGCCATCGAGTAGCCGGGGGAGAAGACCGACAGGACGGCCTCGGGCCGGTTCCCGACGACCATCGTCACGGCCATCGTTTCGCCCAGGGCACGGCCCAGCCCGATGACCGTGGCGCCGAAGATCCCCGGGATGCAATGCTGCCCGATGACGATCCGGATCATCTCCCACCGGGTGCCGCCCAGCGACAGGACCGCCTCCTTCTGAACCTGCGGGATCGTCGCGAGGACCTCCCGGCTGACCGAAAGAATGAACGGGACGATCATGATCGAAAGGAGAACTCCCGCCGCCAGCACGCTCGGCCCGTAGACCGGGCCCCGGAACAGGGGGATCCAGCCGAGCAGGGCCGCCGCCGGCTTCATGAACCAGTCTCTCAGGACCGGGACGAGGACGAAGATCCCCCAGAGGCCGTAGATGACGCTCGGGATGGCGGCGAGAAGCTCCGAGAGGAACGAAACGGGGGTCTTCAGCCACTCCGGCGCGAACTCGTTGATGAAGACGGCGGATCCCACGCCGAGCGGGACGGCGATGAGGAGCGCGATGAACGAGGAGACGAGTGTGCCGTAGATGAACGGGAGCGCGCCGAACTCCCCGGCGACCGGATCCCAGGTCTGCGACACGAAAAACGAGGCGCCGAATTTCCGGATCGCGGGAAGCGACTCCCGGACGAGGAGGCCGAACAGCAGGAGAGCCAGGGCGAGAACGCCGAAGGCGAAGAGGGCCGTCGCGTTCTCGAAGAGGAGGTCCTTCCGGTTCTCCGACGTCCCCGCCCGTCCGATCAATAGAGACTCTTTCCCACGTAGGAGATCTTCCTGATGGACTTGTCCACCATGGCGACCACCGGCTTGGGGAGCGGCGCGTAGTCGAGGGTGGGCCCGATCTTCTGCCCGTCCCGGATCGCCCATTTGAGAAACGACACGAGCGCCTTCCCCTTGGCCCGGTCCTTCTGGTTCGCGTAGACGAGGAGCCAGGTCATCCCGCAGATCCCGTAAGAATCCTTGCCCGGGGCGTCGACGAGGGAGACCCGGAAGTCCGCGGGCATCGTCCTGGCGGCGCCGGCGGCCGCGGCGGAGGTGGCCTCGATGGAGGGGAGGACGAACGTCCCTTCGCGGTTTTTCAGGGCCGCCATCGCCATCCGGTTCTGCTTCGCGTAGGCGAGCTCGACGTAGCCGATGGCCCCGGGCGTCTGCTTGACGAGGCCGGCGACCCCTTCGTTGCCCTTCCCGCCTAAGCCCACCGGCCACCTGATGGACTTGCCGCGTCCCACCTTGGCCCGCCACTGGGGGCTCACCGTGCTCAGGTAGTTGGTGAAGATGTCGGTGGTCCCCGACCCGTCGGACCGGGTGGCGACGACGATGTCCGCGCCCGGGAGCCTGATCCCGGGGTTCAGCGAGGCGATCCGCGGGTCGCTCCACCTCGTGATCTTCCCGAGGTAGATGTCGACGAGGACGTCCTGCGCGAGCTTCAGGCCGCTTCCGGCTCCCTGGACGTTGTAGACGACGGCGACCGCGCCGATCGCCGTGGGGATGTGGAGGATGGGGCCGGGGAGCTTCGCCATCTCGTCGTCCGTCATCGGCGCGTCGGAGGCCCCGAAATCGACCGTCCCCGCCGTGATCTGCCGGATCCCGCCCCCCGACCCGATCGACTGGTAGTTGAAGTTCACGCCGGGGTGGGAGTTGGAATACTCGTAGAACCACTTCGAGTAGAGCGGGTAGGGGAATGTCGCGCCCGCGCCCGTGACGGTCAGGGAATTCGCCGCCCCGGCGGAAACCGCCCCCGCGACCAGAAGCGCGATGCCGAACACGGCTGCAGTCGAATCGATACGTCTCCTCATCTGGCGGGACCTCGTCGGTTACGCGTTGTCTTCGATCGAGGAGATCATAGGAAATCTGCATCAAGCGGGCGTCATCGGGCTGTTAAGTTCGTGTTAAGAATCCGGGGGATCGGGCGATCAGGCGCCCCCCGGTTTCCGGTAAAGTCGTCTCCCGTTTCTTCCGAAAAGATCGTTGTCGATCAGGGGAAATCCGTTCGGAGGTGGCGCATGGATTTCGACGTTACCTATCTGAAATTCTTCGGCCTGTGGCTGATCCAGAACATCCTGCACCCGTTCGCCGTCTTCGCGATGCCGGTGATCACCATCGGGCTCATCCTGCTGTTGATGGTCAGGGCGTTCCGGTTGAGTCTTTCGGACGGCATCCGGAGTCTGTCCGCGGTTCTGCTGCCGCTCGTCGTCCTCACGTTTGTCTTCATGTACGAGAAGCGGCTGTTCGTCGAGATCGGAAACATCCCGACGATCATCGGCTTCATGGCTTCGCTCCTCGTCGGGGTCGTCGTGATGGTCGTGATCCGGTTCCTGGCCGGCGTGGCCTTCTTCATCCCCTTCGCGGAGATCCTGCTTTCGGGAACGCTGACGACGCTCGCTTTCAGCTACCTCAGTCTGCAGAAGAGCGGCGTGCTGGTCTACTGCTACGGCATGCTGTCGGGATTCCTGATCTTCGTGATCCTGCTCGGCGCGCCGCTGGCCTTCCGAAAGGAGGACGGGGAGGCGTAGGTCACCCCGGAACAGGCCGCCTCCCCGGGATCTTCACGATGAACCGGGTCCCGACACCCACGCGGCTTTCCGCCCGGATCGTCCCGCCGTGCGCGTCGACGACGTGCTTCGCGATGGACAGCCCCAGCCCCGTCCCGCCGAGATCGCGCGACCTTCCCTTGTCGACCCGGTAGAACCGCTCGAAGATCCGGGGGAGGTGCTCGGCCGGGATCCCCGGCCCGTCGTCGATCACCTCGAAGACGACCGCCTCCCCTTCCGGCCGCGCCGAGAGCGCGATCTTCCCCCCGTCGATCCCGTGCTTGATCGCGTTGTCGACGAGGTTCGACAGCGCGAGGGCGAGCTGCCGGACGTCGGCCGCGATCGGGGCGTCCTCCGCGCGGACCGAGAGCGTCTTTCCCGCTTTTTGCGCCGCGGGGCGGTGGAGGGCCGCCACCCGGTCGATGAAGGGGGCCAGCCGCGTGTCCTCGATCGCCAGCGGAGCGCCGCCGGACTCCGCCCGGGAGAGATCGAGGAGATCGTCGATCAGCCGCTCCATCCGGAGGGCGTTGGCGTGCGCCACGGCCAGGAACGACGGGTCGACGGGGGCGCCTTCCTTGAGAGCGTCCTGCGCGGCTTCGAGAT
>JBLNEU010000336.1:0-3723 GCA_050263015.1 Deltaproteobacteria bacterium
TTCTTCCCCGTTTCGCCCGTTTCCGCGGCCGACTATGCCGCCGCGTTCGACGACGCCTGCGGCAACCGGCCTGGATGCCACGCCGGCGCCAGCGGAGGCCGAGTCATCAAGGTCCACAGGCACACATTGTGGCATCTCGACGACCCGGATTTCCTGATGGAGTTCGGAACCCATGGAACGCCGCAAGATCCCAAGCTCTTCACGTGGTATGTCCAGACCACGTACGCCGATGATTTCCACAAGTCCCAAAGCCCCTGGACCATTACGGACCTGACGTCCGATGCGACGGGCCCCCCGCGTTACGGAACGTGCGTCAGTTGCCACGACCCTCACGGGACCGATACAACGGACAGGAATTACGCCGGCCGCAACGTCATGGTCCGCGGCAACTGGGATAACGAAAGCTGGCTGTTCTGCTCCATGGCCTGCCACCGTTAACCCCCGATTCGCGCCGGGTCCCGCCGCGCCCAAGATCCGAAACCTGCCCTTCATTCCGCGCCGCGCCGGCGGCCGGGGGGATAAGGCGCGTACTCCACCTCGTCGTCGTCCCAGAATCGGTTCCGGGACCAGCGGCAGTCCATGATCCCCTTCCGGCAGAGCGTGTCCCGCCACTCGTATTTCAGGAAGTGGCGCTCCACCGCGCGGGACTCCGGACGAAAGGCGACCCTGACCGAGGGGGAATCGGTCTCCTCCCCGAAACCGGTCCCGGCGCTCTTGCCCTGGCGCTCGGGGGCAAAGCTCCGCGGAGCCGCGGCGTCGCTCTCCATTCCCTTCCCGGGAGGGGCCCCCGGGGCCTCCCTCTCGCGAAGCGTCGTCCGGGGCGCCTCCGCCTCCCGGTAGACGGCGACCGCGATCACCCCCATCGCCGAACGGTCCCCGAACGCCGCCGCGTACGAGTCGCCCGGGTCCGTGAAGTAGAACCGGTTCACCGTGTCCCGGGCCGTCCGCCACCCCTCGTAGGTCGCCGACTCGTGCGGCCGGAGCACGTACATCCGCTCCTCGCCGCGCAGGTTGGACTTCGTTCCCGAGATGATGTTCCTGCCGTCCACCGCCACCACGACGGCGATCCGGCCTCCGGTATTGTTCCTGATCCGGATGCCGTACCGCTCCCCGTCGCGGGCCTCGAGATAGTGGCGGTGCGTCTCCGCGTCTCCCCGCGAACCGGCGCCGTAGAGCGGCAGGGTTCCCCGGGCGTCCGAGACGACTTCCACGTCCACCACCGACGCTGACGCGGCGGCGGCGGAAATCGCGACGAGGGCCAGCGCGGCCATGAACGTGTTTCTCCGCCCCGCGCGGCGGATCCTGTTCCCGATCATCGGAGACCTCCGGGGATCATGATATCGGCGGGGCACGCTGCGCCGGCGCCGGCCGGGATCCCTCTGCCCCTATCGACCCGGGGAGAGCGCGCATTGTTCGATATTTTTTTTCGGGCAGGGTGGAACTTTCCCGGGGGACCGTGAATCGTAACGGGTAGAACTCATCATTCCCTCCGATTGGTGAGCCTGCGGAACAAGGGGGGGCCGTTCGTGGCAGACGGCTCCCCCTTTTCCGTTCTATCCCGCGGTCTTCAATCGAGGAAAAGGTCGGGAACGAGGGGCGCCCCCGGGGCGACCGCGTAGCGGCCGAAATCCGAGACGCCGGCCGCCCTCAGGACATCCTCGTCGACGAAGAAGTTTCCCGTGCAGGCGCGGCTTTCCCGCGTCAGGATCGCGTGGGCCGCATCGGCCACGATCTCCGGCGTGCGGCAATTCCGCGCGGCCGCCTCCCCGCCCAGCATCGCGATCGCCGCGGTGGCGATCACCGTCCGCGGCCACAGCGCGTTGACGGCCACCCCGGCTTCCCTGAACTCCTCGGCCATCCCGAGGACGCACAGGCTCATCCCGTACTTGGCCATCGTGTAGGCGCAATGGTTCCTGAACCAGCGGGCCTCCATCGTGAGGGGCGGGCTGATGTTCAGGATGTGCGGGTTCGCGGCTCTCAGCAGGTACGGGATGCACGCCTGCGAGCAGAGGAACGTGCCGCGCACGTTGACGCCGAACATCAGGTCGAACCGTTTCATCGACGTCTCGAGCGTACCCGTCAGGCTGATGGCGCTTGCGTTGTTGACGAGGATGTCGATCCCGCCGTAACGGTCCGCCGCCTTCCGGACCGCGGCGGCGACCTGCTCCTCGAAGCGGATGTCCACCGCGGCGGCGAGGGCCGACCCCCCGACTGCCTCGACCTCCCTTGCCGCTTCGTAGATCGTGCCCGGCAGCTTCGCGTGGGGCTCCGCGGTCTTGGCCGCGATGACGACGTTCGCGCCGTCCGACGCGGCGCGGAGGGCGATGGCCTTTCCGATTCCGCGGCTCGCGCCGGTGATGAAGAGCGTCTTTCCCTTCAGGCTGCCCACGGATGCCCCTCCTCCCCGCCGCTCAGCGGTACGGGTAGAACAGGAAGAACGAGAGCGACAGCGCCGACAGGATCCACATCCCCTTCGGAACCTCGCGCGCGCGACCCGAAAGCGTCTTCAGGAGCGGGTAGGCGACGAGCCCCGCGGTCATGCCGACGCCGATGTTGTAGGTGAAGCTCATCAGGACGACGGTGAGGAACGCCGGGACGAGCTCCGTGTAGTCGGAAAAATCGATCCGCGCGATCGGGCTTGCCATGAACGCGCCGATGATGACCAGGACGGCGCCGTACGCGTGGGGCGGGACGGCGGCGAACAGGGGCGCGAAGAAGAGGGCCAGAAGGAACAGGAACGCCACGACGAGGGCGGTGAACCCGGTGCGGCCGCCCTCCTCGATCCCCGCCGCCGACTCGATGAACGCCCCGGTGGTCGTCGTCCCCAGGAGCGGGGCGGCCATCGTGGCGAGCGCGTCCGCCAGCATCGGCTTCTCGATGTCGGGGAGGTTCCCCTTCTCGTCGAGGAGGCCGGCCCGGGCCGAAAGCCCGATCAGGGTCCCCACGGTGTCGACGAACGCCATCACGAATATCGTCAGGATCACCGGGAAGAAGCCCGGGCGCAGGGCGCCCGGGATGTCCAGCGCGAGGAGAATCGGGCGGGGATCGGGAGGGAGACTCACCCACCGTTCCGGGACCGGGGAAACCTTGAAAAGGAACGACAGGAACGTCGCGGCGAGGAGGCCGATGACGATCGCCCCGGGGACGCGCCGGACGAGGAGCAGGACGATGACGAAGATCGCGAAGACGGCCAGGAGAACCTCGGGCCGGGCGACGTTGCCGAGGGTCACCGGCGCTCCGGGCACCCCCAGCCGGACGATCCCCGTCTCGTTCAGCCCGATGAACGTCATGAACAGGCCGATCCCCGCCGCGAAGCTGAATTTCAGCGACAGCGGGAGCGATTCGGCGAGCCAGCTGCGCACCTTGAAGACCGTGAGCAGCGTGAAGAGGACCCCGGCGACGAAGACGGCGCCCAGGGCCGCCTGCCAGGGATACCCGAGGACCTTGACGACCGTGAACGCGATGAAGGCGTTCTCGCCCATGTAGGGGGCGATGGCGAAGGGCCGCCGCGCGTACAGCCCCATCACGACGGTCCCGAAGGCGGCCGCGACGATCGTCGCGACCATCGAGGGACCCCGGGGGATCCCGGCCGCCTCGAGGATCGCGGGGTTGACGATGACGATGTAAGCCATCGTGAGGAAGGTCGTGATCCCCGCGAGCGTCTCCTGGCGGTAGCTCGTCCCGTGCCGGGAAAACTCGAAATACTCCTTCATCGCCCTCAAA
>JBLNEU010000337.1:0-6109 GCA_050263015.1 Deltaproteobacteria bacterium
CCGGGCCGCGGCGTTGCGGGGGAGCTCGTTCCCCCGATAGCCGTTTGTCCCTTCCCGGTCGATGAGGATGTAGGTCGGAATTCCGACGACGCCGTATGCTCGCGCCACGGCGCCGTCCGCGTCGAGGACGATCGGGAACGTCACGCCCTTCGCGAGGACGAACGCGTCCACGGTCTCCCGGCTCTCCCTGTAATCCACCGCGAGAATCCGGAGGTCGCCTCGCGCCCCGCTTCGGTGAAGCGCGTTGAGTTCGGGAACCGCCGCGTTGCAGTACGGGCACCACGTCGCCCAGAAGACGAGAAGGACCGGCGCCCCTTGCGCGAACCGGCTGAGCGTGACCGGCCGTCCCGCCGTATCCGAAAGGGTGAAGTCCGCCGCCTTCCTGGCACCGGCGTCTCCGGGGGGCGGGACAGCCGTCTGCGGAACTCCCGGGGGGGCGGCGGTCTGCCCCGCGGGCCCGACGTCGGCCGTGGCGGCGGCCAGCAGGAACGCGCCCCCCGCGGCGACCAGGACCGCCCCGGACCCCTTCTTGACCCTGGAGAGCCACGGTCCCGACCGGGACAGGGCGGCCAGGAACCCGGCGAACGTTCCGGCGAGAACCGGCAGAAGCGCCATCCCGAGGGCGAACATGAAGAGGAGCGACGCTCCGAAGGGCACGTTCCGGCGGCTCGCCACGTAGACGAGGAGCGAGCCCAGCACGGGCGCGGTGCACGGACCGACGACGAGCCCCGACGCCGCGCCGAAGGCGAACGCGCCGGCTGCGCCGCCACGCCGCCGCGTGCCGGCATCCGCCGAAAACGCCGGAACGGGCAGGCGGAAGAGGTCGAACAGCGACAGGCCCATCAGGATGCAGATCGTTCCCACGACGATGTTGGCGGCGGGCGACGCAGCCTCGGCGCCGAAGACTTCGCCGGAGAGCGCGGCGGCTGCCCCGAGCGCCGAGTAGATGACCGCCATGCCGACGGCGTAGGAGAGACTCAGGAAGAACGCGCGCGACCGGGACCCGCGGCTCGTCCCGCCCACGTAGGCGGCGGTGACCGGCACGAGCGGGTAGATGCACGGCGTGAAGGAGACCAGCGCGCCGCCCGCGAACGCGGCCGCATAGGCGAGCACGGACCCGGCTGCAAGATAGGAGTCGATGGGGTTCAGGAAGTTGCCCACGATCCACCCGCTGCGGCGGGGGCCCGCCCGGGTCGTCCGCCGCTCACGATACGAACTTCGTGCGCGGCCGTACCGGACCGGCGCGGACCGCGTCCCGGCCTATTTCGGAGCGGTGCCCGCGTCCTGCTTTCCCGCCTCGAGGAGGGCGGCGATGGCGTTCGCGTCCTTGTACCCCCTCGAGACGCGCCCGTCGGGAAGGACCATCGTGGGGGTCCCCCGGATCCCGAGCTTCTCGGCGAGGCGGAACGTGTCGTCGACGACCGTCGTCTTGCACCCGGGGTCGGGCAGCGGTTTTCCGGCGTAAGCGTCCTCGAGGAGTTTCTCGGATCCGGCGCAGACGACCGAAAGCGCCTTCCTGGCCGTCCCGGCGCTGTTGGCGCGGGAGTAAAGCTTGACGAAGAAGGCGACGTCCGGGTTATTCGCCACCACTTTCTTGGACTCCGCGTGCAGCATCCCGCAGAAGTGGCAGTCCGGATCGGAGAAGACGATGATGCGGGTCCTGGCCTTGGGGTCCCCGATCACGATGGCGTTGTCCAGGGGGATTGTCGAAACGTCGACCCGCGACAGTCCGCTCGCCTGGGTGTCCGTCACGTTCTCCCTGGTCGCCAGCCGGATGACCTGTCCGTTGACGAGGAACTTCTTCGAGAAGTCGACGTAGACGGGCCTCTTGTTGCCGTCCTTCTCGATCCCCACGGTCCACAGTCCCCCGACCGGGCTCATCTCGACGGAGATTATCTTGTCGACCATCCCCTGGAGCACCTTGGCCGCCTCCTCCTTGGTCAGACTGTGGCAGTCGGTGCAGGCGCCCCCCCCGCATCCGCCTTTCTCGAAGGCGTGCGCCATGCGCCAGGGGGCGAGAATAACGATTGCGGCGACCAGGGGAAGAAGCAGGCGTTTCATAATGGCTCCTCGTCGAGGTAATCTGGCAAATTATAACATCTTCCGCCCACCTGCCGGCTCTCCGACTTAGGCCGGGCCCGAAAAAAAATACGCATCGTCCGGGCAATTATTCGCATCTCCGCGGGCGAAACCTGAGATAATTTTACTATCCGGAAATCTCGCTTGGGGGGAGTGCGATGGGACCGAAGAAATCCTGCATGTTTCCCCGAAGGTGGACGGCCCTAGCCTGCGCCTTCGTCCCGCTTCTCCTGCTGCCGGCAACATCCCGGAGCGCCGACTTTTCGCTGTCCTCCAGGACGTACGCGCTCTACTACGAGAGGGAGGTCCCCGGGGCGGAGACGCAGAAGTACGCGCCCGTGTACGAGTACCTCGCCGGGGATGCGCGGGGGCTGGGGGGACGGCCGTTCTCGTTCCACTTCTACGGGTGGGGGCGGCAGGACCTGGCCGACGATTCCGGCACGAATTCCCGATCGGGAGACGTCGGCAGCGCCTACCTCCAGTACCTCCATCCCCGGGGGAATGCGGAGATGCGCCTCGGCCGATTCTTCCTCGCCGAGGGGACCGCGGCGGAGATCCTGGACGGCGCTTTCGTCAAGTTGAGGACGGGCCCGGGCCTGGGCGTCTCGCTCTTTGGGGGGCTCCCCGTCGAGCGGACCATCACGGGGACGCAGACGGGCGACTCCATCTATGGAGGAAGGGTCTTCTTCGCGGCCGCGCGATACCTCGAGATCGGGGCCACTTATCTCAAGGAGGACGGGACCTTCCAGGGGGACGACCGGGAAGTCGCCGGCGGCGACATCTGGCTCCGCCCGGGGATCCCGGTCGAGCTGTCGGGACGCGCGACCTACAATCTCGCGACCGAGGATCTCGCGTCCCAGCGGTACGTCCTCCGGCTCCTCCCGGTCGCCGCGATCGACCTCGCCGTCGGGTACGAAGCATACACGTACAAGGACCTCTTCCAGACGGCCCTCAACCCCGCTTTCCTCGCTCCCGCGCTCGACAATGCCGACGAGGTGCAGACGATCTTCGGCGTCCTCGGGATCGGCCTCGGCAAGGGAGTGACGGTCGAGGGCGGGGTGAAGAGCATCCGCCACGACCGGGACGATCCCGGCGACGCTCTGCGCGGCGAGGGAGGGCTCCGGTTCGCCTTCAACGACCGCAAGGACGTGCTCGGGTTGTCCGGGGCCGTCGTGTCGGCCGACAGGGAGGAGAACGAATACCAGGAGTACCGGGCGTTCGCCAGTTTCTCCCCCGGCGGGTGGCGGTTCACGGTGGACGGGCTGACGCACCGCTACAAGGTGGCGATCAACGGGATCAAGAACGGCTACCAGGTCGTCGCGTCCGCGGGGTGGCAGGCGGCTTCCTGGTTCAAGATTTCGGGAGACCTGACGTATACCAAGAGCCCGAGGTTCGACGAGGACTACGCGGGCCTGATCCGGCTCGCGCTCGACCTCGGGACCTCCACGGGAGGGACGAAATGACGCGCCGCGCCGCCTTCCTGCTCGTCGCGGGAATCTTCGCCGTTGCCCTGGCTTTCGGCTGCTCCGCGGTCTCGCGGACCCCGTCCGTGCCGCCGAAGCACCCGGAGGAGCTCCCCGCCGGGCGCGCCGACTGCGCCGAGTGCCACTCGGACCTCTCGACCGGGGCGCTCAAGCCGTACGCATCGTTCAAGCATTCGGTCGTGTTCATCCGGGAGCACGCGATGTACGCGGCGCAGGGGCAGAACCTTTGCCAGTCGTGCCACGGCGCGTCGTTCTGCCAGGGGTGCCACGCGCGCAGCGAGGAGCTCAAACCGGGGACGCGGATGGGCGACCGCCCCGACATGACGCTGCCGCACCGCGGCGACTACATCGTGCTGCACCCGCTCGACGGACGGCTCGATCCCGGGTCGTGCTTCCGGTGCCACGGCAACAAGAACGACGTCAAGTGCCGGGCGTGCCACAGATAGGGCGGCGCCCGGCGACCCGCGGAGCCATCCCTGGCGGAGGAGGAGACGGAATGTCGATGACGAACAGCTTCCGGGCCGCGTGGCCCGCCGCAATTGCGATTGTCGTGGCCCTCGTATCGTCCGGATGCTCGACGACGGCGGAAAATTCGGGGCTCTCGCTCGTCGACGCCTCGGGCAACCACCCAACGGGTTTCGTCTCCACCCACCCGTCCCTCGTCACCTCGCCGGCGGACGCGGAGAAATGCCAGCCGTGCCACGGGGGCGACCTTGCCGGGGGGATCGCCAACGTCTCATGCTTCAATACGGCATGCCACCACGGCGCGGTCGTGAACTGGCAGTCGTCCACCGTTCATGGCCCCGAGGCGAAGAAGGCCCCGGGGAGCTCGGGGTTCTCGTCGTGCCAGGTCTGTCACGGAATCGATTTCGCGAGGGCGCTGGGATCGCCGCCCCAGAACTGCTTTGACTGCCACGGCCCCCCCGCGCCCCATCCGCCTGGCCCGTGGCTCGCGGCGGGGACGGTCGGCACCCACACGAACACGCACCAGGCCAATGCCCCGGTGTGCGCCCTCTGCCATTTCAACGAGCCGGGCGCGGGGAACCACCCGCCGGTCGACCCTCCGGCCGGCAGCAACCCCGGCTGTCTCAACAACACCCTTTGCCACGGCGCTCTCGCGCCTCACCCGCTCGGCTCCGTCTGGAACTTCCCGGATATCGGCGGGGCGAGCTTCCACGGAGCTTCCGCCAAGACGGACCTGAGGGTATGCCAGGAGTGCCACGGCACTCCCGGTACGATCCTTTTCGAGGGGGGCGTCGCCCCGACCAGGTGTTCGCTCTGCCACGACGCGGCCAAGGCGCACCCGACCGACTGGCAGGGGGAGCGGGTCATCAACGGGGCCACGATCACGCACCGGACGGCGACGAACCCGCTGGATCCCGCAGGGCAGTGCGCAATATGCCACAGGGTCAACGCGCTGGGAGCGGGCCCCGCGCCCGGCGCCCCGAGCTGCTTCTCCGGCGAATTCACCAATGCCGACCAGGTGACTCGCGGTTGCCACGCCGGAGGCCCCGGAGTGGCCCACGCCGCTCGGTTCGACAATGTGACCCACTACCAGGCGACGGCGGCGAGCGGCTGCCTCACCTGCCACGCGGAAACGGGAACGTCGACGAACCCGGCGGCCCCCCTGTGCACGGTCTGCCACACGAACGCGGCCGTCTCGCCGCTGACGACCAAGAACTGCACCTCCTGCCACGCCAACCCGCCCGCGGGCGCGGCTTACCCGAACATCGAGGGAGCCCACGCCGAGCACCTCGGCCTCAACTCCGCGGGGACGCCGATCAACTGCGAGACGTGCCACAACGGGATCGGGTCGCTGAGCGCGAGCCATTACAATCGCGCCAACGGGCGCGTTCGGACGCTGACCGGCGCCGGGTTGGCGGCTTTCGGGGGCACTTTCCCCTACACGTCCCAGAGTGGGGGCGCCGCGGTGTTCGACAACGCCCTGGCGAACCTCGCGTGCAGCAACATCAGCTGCCACGGCGGGCAGGCGACGCCGAACTGGCAGACGGGGAACATCGACACGCTGACGAACGCCGGATGCCGGCTCTGCCACGGCAGGGGCGACCAGGCGCCGGCGCAGTACAACGACCTGACGAACAGCCCGTTCACGCAACACATCAACCACGCGTTTTCGCGGAACTTCAGCTGCACCACGTGCCACGCCGTCGCCGCGCTGACGCCGAGCAGCCACTTCGGGGAGCTCGCCAGCTCCGCGTTCCCGGCCGGGGCGGCGAACCTGACCATCGTGAGCACCCTGAGCTGGGACCCGACGCCGCCGATCCAGAAGGGCTCGTGCACAACGCCGACGCAGGGGTGCCATTGATGAACGCTGAAGGGGGTCGTTAGAGAAGAGCGCGTGCGGAACGGGGACGCCCGGACCCGCGTCCACCTGGGGCTTGTCCTGACGATGGTCTTCTGGGGGAGCGCGTTCGCGACCTCCAAGATCGTCGTCATGCACGTTCCTCCCGAGGTGGGGGCCGTCCTGCGGTTCGGCCTCGGCGCCCTTCTCATGGCGGGCATCCTCTTCCGCCGCTCGGCGCGCC
>JBLNEU010000338.1:0-8854 GCA_050263015.1 Deltaproteobacteria bacterium
CGCCGAGGAGAAAAAGGTGACCCACCGGAGGGCGGCGCTCATGATCGGCATCACCCGCGTGGCCGAGGCGATGCGGTTCCGGGGACTCTACTCGTAAAAGGAAACGGGCCGCCTCCCTGCGACCCGTTTCAAAAGCATGGGGACGTTCCTGGACTTTTCGCTGCTTGCCCTCCGCAAAGTTCAGGAACGTCCCCGGACTTTGCGGGCTACGATGCGTTCGACGTGGGCACGAGCGACTTGATCTTCCCCTTGGACTCGGAGCTCTCTTCGAGGGCTCCCGCCCGCTTCATGCTGGAGCGGCCGTCGAAGACGGCGCCTTCGGACATGGCGAGCTTGACCGTGGAGATCTCCCCGGTCACCTGGCCCTTCCCCTTGAGCTCGACGATCTCGGTCGCGTCGATGTTCCCCTCGACGCGGCCGCCGACGACCACGCCGCGCGACTTGACGTTCCCGCGGATCCTGCCGGTCTCGCCGACGATGACCCAGTCGGAAAAGATGTCCCCCTCGACGATCCCGTCGACGCGGAGCGTCCCCTTGATGTTCATCTCGCCGGTGACCGTCGAGTCGTTCCCGATGATGGTCTCGAGCTTCTGGACCGATTTCTTGCCGAACATTCCTACCTCCTCGTGAGGTATGTATTCGGATTCACGTGCCGGCCGTCCCTCCACACCTCGTAATGGATGTGGGGCCCCGTCGAGATCCCGGTCGAGCCCGAGAGGGCGATCGCGTCGCCCCGGGCCACGCGCTGGCCGATCCTGACGAGCGCCTTCCTGTTGTGGGCGTAGGCGGTGCTGAAACCGTGGCCGTGCTCGACGACGACGGTGTTGCCGCCTCCCGGCGTCCACCCCGCGAAGCTCACGATACCGTCCGCCGTCGCCTTGACCTGGGTTCCCAGGGGGACGGAGACGTCGAGCCCCGAATGGAACTTCTCTTCCCCGGACTTCGGGTGCTCGCGGTACCCGTAGCTCGACGAGATGCGCCCCGGCGCCGGGAAGCCGACCGGGGTCGCGAGGTAAAGGTCCTTCTGGTCCGCGATGTATTTCTTGATGTCCATCACGGATTCCATCGATTCGCCGATCTGCTTCCGGAGGATCTCCATGTCGAGCGACCCGGTGTCCGAGAAGTCTGCCTTCTCGAGCACATCGGTCTTAGATTTTAGGGCGAACAGCTTCCGGAACTCGTTTTCCGCAAGCTTGAGCGAATACATCGTGGTCTTGAGCTCCACGAACTGGGTGGAGACGTACGAGAGCCGGTCGCGCATGTTGTAGTATTCGATCGTGCGGACGGAGACGGCGCCGATGTACGCCGTTCCGACGAGGAACATGACGACTGACAGGGCGATCCCGACGAACGGAACCCTGATGCTGAGCGTCTTCGTCCTGGAGTGCGGGACCATCATGATGGTGATGGGCGTAACGATCAGTTTCAGGAATTTCCTCAGGCCGTCCATACGACGGTCTCCTTTCCGCTTCCTTCCCGCACGATTACGCCGACTTTGCGGGGAGATGGCAGAATTCCCGCGACGCCGACGGTGAGTTCAGCAATTCCCATACCATGGGCGTCAAATCAACATTACGCTGTTTTTATTGGGGAATCCGTTGCGCCGGCGGCCGGGTTGCCTAACAATTTTTGTACGCCACGGCGCCGGGTGACGGTTTTCCGTCAGCGTGCGGCGCCGACCGGCGAGGCCGGCGGCGCGTATCGCACGCGGTTCCCGCTGTAACCTATCGACAATTCACTGGATTTATTCTGCGGGACGGATCCGGCGCGTCAGCGCGGCGTCCGCGGCGGGCGGGTCTGACCCCTACCGCGTCCGCCGCCGGAATTCCCACGGCGGCATGGGGTTGGCGTCCTGCCACAGTCCCAGGCGCCTGGCCCGCGCTGTCCTTTCCGCGTCGATGAATTCCGAGGCGTAGGGGGCGGAGAGGTGGCGACGGTACGCCCAGGCCCATCCGCTCCTGACCATCGCGAGGTTGACGTCGAGGTCGCCCGCGAACACAATGCCGACCGATCTGCCGTGCGTATCGACGTCGACGACCTCGACCCGGACGTTGCGTCCGATCGTCAGGGCTTTAAGCGCCTGCCGGGCCTGGCGGCCGTACGCCTGTCCCGGCGTTTCCCTGTGCCTGACCTCGGGCGCGTCGATGCCGTAAAGGCGGACGTTGACCTTCCTCCCGCCGCGCGCTGCAATGGTGACGGTGTCGCCGTCGGCGACCCGCACGACCTTGCCCGTCTCGCCGGGGGCTCCGGCGTCCGACGCCGGCGGAAACAACGGGGTCCCGGCGAGGACGAACGCCAGGACCGCGACCGGTCCGAAGATCCTGCCGGTCACTCGTCCGTCCGTCGGGACGGGACGGCCGACACGGTCATCCGACCAGCTTCGCGAGCCGCACCCGCTGCTTTTCCAGCGTCCCCTGGGCCTCGTCGATCGTCTTCAGCAACTCCTTCTTCGCCCCGAGAGCCGCGTCCTTCCCCCGGTCGAGGATGGCGCCGGCTTCCTTCCCGACGGCGTCGACCATGCCCGACACCGCTTCCGAGAAATCCTCGACGATCCCTTCCGCCCTGCGTCCCGCCTTCTTCGCCAGGCGGGCGATGTCCCGGCGGGTTTCCTTCCCGGACCGGGGTGCCGTCAGAAGGGCGACTCCCGCTCCCACGACCGCCCCCGCGGCAAGCCAAAGGGCGGCGTCCAATATCCTGTTCTCCCTGATCGCCATGGTCGCCTCCGCACGTTTTACGAATAGGATTCCGTTTCCGGGTTGACGATGCGGCCGTCGCCCCCAAGGCCGGCGACGCGCGACGGGCTGCAATTCCATGATAGGGCCGATTGCGGAAAGAGTAAAACGCGGCGAGGTCCGCGATCCCGCACCCGGGCGTACCGGCCCGTTTGTCCGGCGGACCCGTTTTCTCTATACTGAATACCGGATCGAGCCGTGCGTCGAATACGAGGCGGAACGCCGTGTTTTCCCGGCCGGGACGCAAGAACCGTGCGACAGGGGGAGTCGATGCGAAAGGCATTCTTTCTGTGCGTGATCGGTGTCGTTCTCTTCGGTCCCGGCGCCGCTTCCGGCGAGTTCAACCCGGCGGACTACCAGCTCTCCACGCAGGCGGAGCTGGTGAAGAACCCCGGCGCGAACGCCGGCAGGAAGTTCCAGGTGACGGACCCGTTCCAGTTCTGCGGCAGCGATTTCTGCGTGCAGATCCAGAAGACGAAGATCAACACCAGGGACTACTACTGCTTCACCCTGGGCCCCCTGTGCCTTGTCCGGATGTATGTCAAGAAGGACCACCCGGCGGCGGCCCGGGTGATCAGCCTGAAAAAGGGCGACAAGGTGACCGTCTACGGCACGTTCGACTTCATGGGTTCGAACTACAACTATCTGGTCGCGGACCACATCGTCGTTGCGAAGTGAGCCCGCGCGTGGAGCCGGCCGGGAGGCGGCTTCACCCGCGGCCATCGGCGCACCGGCGCCCGTCGCGCTCCGGCGGGCGAAGGCAGCGTCCGGCGGCGCGACGGTCCTGACCGCGATGACGGGGTGCGGCCGATGATCTCGCGTCGCGAATTCCTGCGCGCGGCGGGACGATTGGCGCCGGTCCTCGGCGCCGCCGGGCTTGCCGCTCCGCTCTGGCGGGGAACCGCCTCGGCCGGCGGCCGGATCGAGGAGGTGCTCCGCACCGCGCCGAAGGCGCGCTTCTGGACCTCGGCGGCGCTTGCGGGCGCCGACTGCGCCGCGTGCCACGGGCCGGATCCCTCCATCCGGGGCCGCCGGCACTCCCACGACCCGAAGGGCGTCAAGTGCCTGCTCTGCCATCACGGCTGCGCGATCAAGGACGGCGAGCGGGGCCGCTGCCGGGCCCGGATGAACGTGGGCGGGGAGCTTCGCACTCTCGTCTACGGCCGTCCGTTCGCCGTTCACGTGGACCCGATCGAGAAGAAGCCGTTCTACCACTTCCTGCCCGGCGCCTCGGCGTTCTCCCTCGGAACCGCGGGGTGTCCCATGCGCTGCCGGTTCTGCCAGAACTGGCAGCTGTCCCAGGCAAGTCCCGAGGACCATCCGACGGAGTTCACGCCCCCCGGGCGGCTCGTCGAAGTCGCCGCGTCGCGGAAAAGCCCCGTCATCGCCTTCACCTACAACGAGCCCACGGTCCAGGTCGAGTACCTGCTCGACGCCGCCGGGGAAGCGAAAAGCCGGGGAATCCGGGCCGCGATCGTCAGCTGCGGATTCATGAACGAGGCGCCTCTCGCGGAGATGTGCGGGGCGTTGAGCGCGGTCAAGATCGACCTCAAGGGTTTCAGCCCGGACTTCTACCGGGAGGTCTGCCGGGCCGAGCTCGCCCCCGTGCTCCGCAGCATCAAACAGGCGGCGAAAAGCGCCGTGCACCTCGAGATCGTGAACCTGGTGGTGCCGACCCTCAACGACTCGGAGAAGATGCTCAACGGCCTGGCGGAGTGGGTCGCCGGGGAGGCCGGGCCGGACGTGCCGGTCCACTTCACGCGGTTCCACCCCGACTACCAGCTGCAGAACCTGCCGCCAACGCCGGTCGCCACCCTGGAGCGGGCCCGGGACATCGCGATGAAGAAGGGAGTGCGCTTCGCCTACGTGGGGAACGTCCCCGGCCACCCCGGAAACCACACCTACTGCCCCGGCTGCGGCAAGCCCGTCATCGAGCGGAGCGGCTTCTTCGTGACCCGGAGGGCGATGGAACGCGGCCGATGCGCGTCGTGCGGGAGGGCCATCCCCGGTGTCTGGACGTGAAGGAAGGCGGCATGGGGGAGACCGGATGAAGCGCCTTGCGGCCGTCGTTCTCGTCGCCGCCTGCTGCCTGGCGTGCCGGAACGCTTCGCAGGCCGACCGGGGTCCTGCCGGGGTGCGGGAGCCCGCCGTGGCGGGCCGCTTCTACCCGGGCTCCGCCGCGGCCCTTCGAGGCGCCGTCGAGGGGTTCCTGCGGGATGCGGTTCCGCGGAAGGCGGCGCGGCCGGTCGCCCTCGTCGCTCCCCACGCCGGATACGTCTTCTCCGGACAGACAGCCGCCGATGCCTGGCGGCAGGCACAGGGGGAGGCGGTCGACCTCGTGGTCATCCTCGGGACGAACCACACGGCTCCCGGCTTCCGGGGAGTGGCGATCGACCCGGCCGGCGGATACCGCACGCCCATCGGCGTGGCGGAGACGGACCGCGGCGCGTCGGACGCGCTGATCGCGGCCGACCCCGACTGCGTCTTCGACGCCGGGGTCCATGCCCGGGAGCATTCGGTGGAGGTGCAGGTCCCGTTCGTCCAGGTGCTCTTCCCGAAGGCCAGGATCCTCCCGGCGGTCGTGGGATCGACGGATCCCGGCCTGTGCGACCGGCTCGGCCGGGCGCTCGGCAGCGTCCTGAGCGGCCGCCGGGCCCTCGTCGTCGCGAGTTCGGACCTTTCGCACTACCCGTCGGCCGCCGATGCCGCCGCCGCGGACGCCAAGGTGCTCGACGCCGTGGCGCGGCTGGACCCGGAGGGGCTTCGTTCGGCGATCCGCGATGAAATGGCCCGGGGCGTCCCCGGGCTGTCCACGTGCGCCTGCGGGGAGGCCCCGATCCTCGCCGCGATGTCGGCGGCGCGGGCGCTCGGCGCGACGCGCGGCACGGTCGCGAGCTACGCCAACTCCGGCGACGTCGCGGTGGGGGACCCGCACCGCGTCGTGGGGTACGGCGCGGTCGTCTTCACGGACGGCCCGCCGGGCGCGGACACGGCCGTTCTCGCCCCGCGGCGGGAAGCTCCGGCCGCGGGGGGCTTCGATGCCGCCGACAGGCGGGCGCTCCTCGCGCTGGCCCGCGAGACGATCCGCCGCTACCTTGAATCCGGAACGATCCCGCGGCCCCGTGGGCTCTCCGCGCGGGCCCGCCGGCCCAGCGGCGCTTTCGTGACGCTCACGCGGGACGGGGCGCTGCGGGGCTGCGTGGGCCGGATGGCGGCCGACACGCCCCTGGACCGGGTCGTCGGCGCCATGGCCATCCAGGCCGCCGTGAACGACCGCCGCTTTTCCCCGGTCACCCCGGAGGAATTGCCGCGGCTCCGGGTCGAGATCTCCGTCCTGACGCCGATGAAGCCCGTGGCGGGAGCAGGCGACATCGTCGTCGGGCGGGACGGGGTCCTTCTTGCGAAGAACGGCCGCTCGGCCGTCTTTCTCCCGCAGGTCGCGACCGAGCAGGGATGGGGACGCGAGGAGATGCTCGACCACCTTTGCCTGAAGGCCGGCCTGCCCGCGGGGAGCTGGAGGAGCGGCGCGAAGTTCTCGGTCTTCCAGGCGGAAGTCTTCCGGGAAGGCGAGGAGATGTAGGTCGTTGGCGGGCGCCTTTCTCTTCGCCGTCGGTTTTCTCGCGATGCTCGGCCAGGTGGTCCTCCTGCGCGAGCTCGCGGTGGCGTCCTTCGGGGTCGAGCTCATCTACCTTCTGGGCCTGAGCCTGTGGCTCGCGTCGGGAGCCGCGGGAGCTCTCCTGGGGCGCCGCGGGGCCCCGGGGACACCGTGCCCGACCGGCGCGGCATTTCTTCTCGTCGCGGCGCTGATTCCGCTGGAGCTTCTCCTGCTGCGCGGGGCACGGCCCCTTTTCGGAGGCGTCTCCGGCGCCTTTCTCCCCCTGGGCCGCCAGCTCGCCGCCGCCGCGGTCGGCCTGGTCCCGGCAGGCGCGGCCCTCGGGCTCCTTTTCCTCCTTGCGGCCCGGACGTTCATCGCCGCCGGCGGAACCCTCGCCGCGGCATATGCATGGGAGAGCGCCGGGGGCGCGCTGGGAAGCGTGGCGGCGACGCTCGCCCTGCACTGGGGCGTCCCGAACCTTGCCCTGGGAGTGGGATGCGGCGCGGCGGGGGCCGCCGTCGCCGCGGCGTCCGGCGCGACGAGGCGGTGGTCCGTCGCGCTCCTCGCGGTCCTCCTCCCGCTCCTCGCGGCGACGGGTCCCCTCGACCGGCTTGCGACGTCCTGGAACCACCACGGCGTCGTGGAGACGGCCGACACGCCGTACGGGCGGGTCACGATCGCGCGCGCGGGCGGCCAGGTCACGCTCTTCGAGAACGACGCCGTCGCGTTCGAGAGCGAGGGAACGGAAGCCGAGGAGATCGTCCACCTGTCCGCGCTGCAGGCGCCGGCGGCTCCGAGCGTGCTCATGATCGGCGGCGGCGTCGCGGGGATCGCGGCCGAGATCCTGAAGCACGGGCCGGCCCGCGCGGATTACGTGGAGTCGAACCGGGCGATGTACCGGGCCCTTGTACCTCACCTCCCCGGGGAGGCGCGGCGCGCGCTGGCAGGCGAGAAGGTCCGGGTCGTGTTCGCGGACCCGCGGCGTTTCCTCGCGGAGGGCGTCTCCTACGACCTGATCCTCGTCGCCTCGCCCGAGCCGTCCTCGGGGCAGAGCAACCGGTTCTACACGCGGGAGTTCTTCCGGCTGTGCGCGGCGCGCCTGTCGCCGGGCGGCGTCGTCGCCCTGCGCCTTCCGTCGTCGGAAAATTTCTGGACGCCGCGCCTCGCCCGGCGCAACGGCAGCGTCCACGCGGCGCTCGCCGGCGCGTTTAAGGATGTCCTGGTGCTGCCCGGGAGCACCGACACGCTGCTGGCGTCGAACGCCCTCCTCTCGCGCGATCCCGACGTCCTGGCGGACCGGCTCCGGAGGCGGGGCGTCGCGGCGCGACTCGTCACGCCCGACTACCTGCGCTACCTCCTCACCAACGACCGGCTCGATCACGTCGCGCGGCTCCTGTCGGAATCCGGAGCTCCGCCCAACTCCGACGGGACGCCCGTCTGCTACAGGGAAACGGCGCTCCTGTGGCTCGGCAAGTTCGTTCCAGCGCTGGAACGGGCCGGGCCGCCGGACCGGCGCGCGGGGATCTTCCTCGTTCTTGCCGCCGGAGGGGCGCTCCTTCTCGCCCGCCGCCGGCCTGCCGCCCGGCGGGCGGCGCTCGCGGCGGTGGCGGGGTTCGGGGGGATGGTCGCGGAGGGCGTCGTCCTCTTGCGCTACCAGGCCGAGTCGGGCGCGCTTTACCAGGACATCGGCCTCCTGCTCACCGCGTTCATGGCCGGCCTCGCGGCCGGAGCGTTCGCGTTCGACCGGGCGGCGGGCGCGGGGCGGATCGGCCGCCCGTGGGGGGTCCTGCTCCTCGGGGGGCTCGCGATTCTTCTGGGAGGTCTGGGGCTGGCGTCGGCCGCGGGGGGGGCATGGTTCCGCCTCGGGCCGGCCGCGGCCATCCTTGTCGCCTCCGGGGCGGTCGTATCCGGGATCTTCGGTTACGCGAGCCGCGCCGGCGCCGCGGACCAGGGAGGCGTCGCCGCCCCCGTCTACGCCGCGGATCTTCTGGGAGGGTGCGTCGGATCGATCCTGGCGGGACTCGTTCTCGTTCCGCTGCTCGGCGCCGGGGCGACGGCGGCGGGCACGGCCGTCCTGGCGGCCGCCGCGCTGGTCCTGTTATAGCTGCTCCCTCGATGCGGATGGCCGGCAGGCGCTGCGCCTCCGGGGGGCTCCCGCTGCGCTTCGGGCCGCGCCGGCCCGGCCTCGCTTGTGGGCGTGCCCCGCGGTCACCTCCCAGTGCTCATCTTCGCTTTGTGGTATCCGCGACTCCCCGGTTCTCAGTCACGTACGGCATCCGCTTTGCGCCTGCGGCCGCGTGGCGGAATCCCCGGAGCGGCATGCGCGCACGCCGGGCCTGAACGTGCGGCCCTCCGCTCGCGGGACCCCCCGTCGGCTTGCAGCGCCCCCCGGACCTCGTCGCAAGGCCGTGGGCAAAACTCGTTCCGGCGGCGGAATTCCGAACGGACGTGGTTGCGCCTACCTGGTCAGGACGACGCAGCGGACAAACTTCCTGCCCTTGAGACCTATCCCTTGGCGGGCTTGCCG
>JBLNEU010000339.1:0-2704 GCA_050263015.1 Deltaproteobacteria bacterium
CGGTGTGGAAGCGGAGCGATCAGGTTAACGCGTGCGGGAGACGGAAGATTATTCCTTTCCTTCTTTGCGGAGGATCCCCTCGGCGGCGAGCATGCCGTTCAGCGCCGCCCCCACGATCCCCCGCGACTTGCCCACGCCGTCGCCCGCCACGAACAGGTCCGGCACGTTGGTCTCCAGGTACCGGTCCGTGACGTACTTCGTGTCGTAGAACTTGATCTCCGGCACGTAGATCGTCGTGGACGGGTGGGCGACGCCCGGGATGACGCGCGACAGGAGGATGAGGCTCTCGCGCAGGTTGTCCACGATCCGGCCGGGATAGGCGAACGAGATGTCCCCGGGCGTCACGCCCGGCCCCGGGGAAAGGGTGGGCTTCATCTTGTCGTACCCGAGGGCGGCGGAGCCGAATGTCTCTGCCTTCGAGCGCCGTCCCGCCGTCAGGTCCCCCCACCGCTGGACGACGAGGCTGTCCCCGCCTCCCCAGAAGTTGGCGAACGCCATCACCTTGCGTCCCATCTCCGTCGTGTCCTGGACCGGCTCGGTCATCGACACCGTGTTGAGGATCGCGAAGTTCGTATTGGGCGTTTTCCGCTTCTTGAGCGCGTCCCCGTTGACCAGGCGGCAGCCGTCGCGGACCTCGACGCGCACCCGCCCGCCGGGATTGGTGCAGAACGTCCGCGTCCGGTCGCCGTGCGTCGGCGTCACGAACAGGAACTTGGGGTCGTAGAGGACCTGCGTGATCTCCTCGTAGACGGGGGAGGCGACCTCGACGCGGCACCCGATGTCGATGTCGCCGTACCTCGTGCGCGCGCCCAGGGAGCGGGCGACCTCGCGGAACCAGTACGCGCCGTCGCGCCCCGGCGCCGCGACGACGCGGCGCGCGGCGAACCGGCCGCGGGACGTGGCGACGGCGAATCCGCCGCCCTCCAGCGGCGCGACGCTCTCCACCTTCGTCTTCAGGAGGAATTTCGCTCCCCGGCCCGCGATCTCGTCCGTCAGGCGCGCGACGACGGCGTGCGCGAGGTCGGTCCCCATGTGGCGCTGCCTCGCGGGAAGCAGCGTGATGTCCCAGGATCCCTTGGCGGTCCGGTTCCGGACCCACGAGACCCGGTCGAGCCACGGGCCGATCCGCTCCGCGTCGGCGCCATAGAGGGTGCGGTCGGCGCCGTGGCGGAGGAAGACCTCGTCGATCCCGCCGATCCGCTCCACGGCCTCCGCCTCCGGGAGGCCGAGCTCGCCGATATCCATCCCGATGAGAGGAGAGAGGTTGAGCTTGCCGTCCGTCATGGCCCCCGCGCCGCCCGTGCGGGGCTTCCCGTCCAGGACGAGGACGCGGACCTTTCCGGAGAGCGCTTGCGCGGCGAACAGTCCCGCGGGACCCGCGCCGATGACGATCACGTCCCAGGGGGCGCGGGCCGTCGTCAACGGGCGTCGACCGCCGCCACGGAGGGACCGGCGGAGAGGACGAACGGGCGGACGTCGAACCCCCGCCGCCTCAGGCTCTCCTCGACCGCCCGCCGCTCCTCCGGCGCGCGGAGCAGCCCGAAGAGAATCCCGCCGCCGCCCGCGCCGCACAGCTTCGCCCCGGCCACGCGCGCGCGGAGATCCCGCGAGGCGAGCGCCGCATCGACGAGGCGCGTCGAGACGCCGGGCGCAAGCGTCTTGCGGACCGCCCATTCCCGCGCCACGGCGTCTCCCACTGCCCCGATGTCGGCGGCCACGACGGCGTCCCAGGCATCCCGCGCCGCGGCCGCGATGGCCGCGAACTTGCGCAGGACCGCGCGGTCGCCCTCGATCGCCCCCCGGATCATCCGCCAGTTGACGTCGGACGAACGGTGGGACTTCCCCGTCCCGGCCAGGAACCCGTGCGCGGCGAGGGCGCGTCCGGCGGGGCTCGCCGCCGGAATCCTCGTCGCGTCGAGCCGTCCCGGCCCGAACGCGATCCCCTGGATCCCGCCCCGAAGCGCGGCAACGTGGTCCTGGCGGCCCGTCAGGTTCCGCAGGTGCGCGGCCTCGATCTCCATGGCGTCGCGGGCCGTGTCCTCCCAGCGCCGCCGCCTTCCGATCAGCGCGTTCATCGCCAGCATCGCGGCGACGAGGAGCGCGGACGACGCCCCGAGGCCGGACCCGACCGGCGCCTCGTTCCGGATGGAGACCGTCGCGCCCCGGACCGGCGGAAAGCAGCGAAGCGCGGCGGCGATGAGCCCGAGCTTCCCCGAGAGGGGGAACCCGTGCGTGTCGTCCGCCTCCGCGCGCTGCCGGAAGTTCCCCGAGATGAGCCGCGCCTTGCCGGGCCGGGGAGCGATCTCGACGCGGCTCGCCACCCCGATCGCGGCGTTGACGGTCATCGATCCGGACACGAGGAGGTAGAGCGGATAGATATCGATGGTCCCTCCCGCGAGATCGACGCGGTTGGGGACCGTCGCGCGGACCTTCCTGTCGGCTTCAATCGGCCTGCCTGCCGCCATCGTGCGATCGCTCCCGCCGTGCGTGGACTTCACCGTCTTTTTACCACGGGGGCCCCGGAAAGAAAAACCGGGCTTTTCCCCTTTCCCCTGCGCGAAACCGCCGGTATAGAATGGAGGCCAATACCGCCCGCCAGGAGGCCCCCCCATGCCGCCCGTCAAGATCCGCTGGCTCGGACATTCCGGGTTTTCCATCCAGGACCCTTCCGGCAAGACGGTCCTCGTCGACCCGTGGTTCCAGG
>JBLNEU010000340.1:0-4133 GCA_050263015.1 Deltaproteobacteria bacterium
AAGACGACCTTGCGTGCGAGGGAGTAACCGTTGCTGTGGAGCCCCGACGACAGGAGCCCCAGCAGGATGTCCCCCGGCCTGACCGACTTGCCGTCGATGATGTCCCGGCGGTCGACCGCCCCCACGGCGAATCCCGCAAGATCGAATTCTCCCCGGGCGTAGACCGACGGCATCTCCGCGGTCTCCCCGCCGAGCAAGGCGCAGCCGGCCTGCCGGCACCCCGCGACGACGCCGGAGACCACGTCGGCCCCATCCCGCGCGGACAACCTGCCCGTCGCGTAGTAATCGAGGAAGAAGAGCGGCTCCGCCCCGTGCACGAGGATGTCGTTGACGCACATCGCGACGAGGTCGATCCCGACGGTCCCGAGCCGTCCCGCCATCGCGGCCACCTTCACCTTGGTTCCGACGCCGTCGGTCCCCGACACCAGGACCGGGTCCCTGTACGTGCGGGCGGGGAAACGGAAGAATCCGGCGAACGAGCCGATGTCGCCGAGGACCTCCCTGCGGTGCGTCGTCCGCACGAGCGGGCGGATGAGGGACACCATGCGGTCCCCCTCGTCGATATCGACCCCGGCCGAGGCGTAGGTGACGGGTCTTTTCACGAATCCCAAGGTACTGAGCCGGCCATCGCCATGTCAATGAATTTTGCGGCGGCTCCGGTGGTAATATAGACCGGTTTCGGGAATATCCTTCCGGCGGAGTCGATGGCCAAGCGGGTCGGGATCGTCATCCTCGGGGACGAGGTCCTCAAGGCGGAGATCAAGGAGGCGAACATCGCCTACATGCTCCCCCTTCTCAACGACTGGGGGGCCGACGTCGTCCTGTGCGCGATCCTGCCCGACCACGTGCCCACGGTGGTCCGCCACCTGCGCGCCTACCTCCAGGAGACCGATCTCCTCATACTCACGGGCGGGATCGGCCCGACTCCCGACGACATCACGCGCGACGCGGTCGCGCAGACGGCGGGAGTCCCGCTCGTCGTCCATCCGGACGCGAGGGCGGCGCTCGAGGGGTACTACGGCGACCGGATCAACGCGAGCCGGATGCTGATGGCCCAGGTGCCGGAGGGGGCGATGCTCATCCCCAATCCGTTGAGCGCGGCCCCCGGCTTCTTCGTCGGCCGGATGGCCGCCTTCCCGGGGATTCCACGCCTGCTCCGCGAGATGTTCGGGTGGGTCAGGCCGCTCGTGGCCGGGAAGCGGAAATCCCGGGTCACGCTGCTCAGCGACGCGCCCGAGTCGGCCTACGCCGCGATCATGGGGGAGGCGCAGGCCGCCTACCCGGACGTCGGCATCGGGTCGTACCCGACGATCGAGGGCGAGTACCGGGTCCGGGTCGTGTTCCGGGCGGACGACCGGGCGCGCGCGGCCGCCTGCGCGGACGCGTTCACGGCGCGGCTGCGCGAAGCCGGGATGGACGTCGCCCGCCGGATCGAGGAAGGAGGGGAGGCGCAATGAGGGGGATCGGGTATCGGGGCGGGGCGAGCGCCACGGTGTTCGGGGTTTCCGGGCGCGCGTCCGGGTTCCTCCTTGTCGCAGCCGTCCTGCTGTGCGCGCATCCGGTTTCCGCCGTCGCCGCGGACAACACCGCGTCGGCGCTCGAGGCGGCCGGTTGGTCCGAGAGCTCGCCGGGCCTGCTGATGTCGCTGCCGTCGAGAACCGCTGACATCCGGGAGGCCGGGATCGGCGGCGATTTCGTCCTGGCCCCCGGGACGGCGCTCCTCTGGGAACGGCGCTTTCGGGACGCGTCGGGTTCCGGGACCTCCCTGGAGATCGAGATGTATTCCGACGGGGCGAACGTTTCCTCCGAGGATTACAGGAAGAAACGCGCGAGCTTCCCCGTTTCCGTGACCGCGGTCTTCGGGCGCGATTCGCTCGACCTGCCCCCCGGGAGGAGGGTGCTCAACTTATTCGTCTCGATCTGGCGGGCATTCAGGCCGGGGGGGATCCGGCTGACTTACGCCGCGGGGAACGTCGCCCCGGCCGGATCGATGTACCGCACGTCGGACGACGAGACCGTCTTCATCCTGGCCGGGGACGACGACAGGGGAAAGAGGATCGCCGCGCGCAGGGACCTCGCCGCGGATTTCCGGGCGGCATACGGGCGCGATCCGCGGGGTCCCGTAACGCGGCTTGTCGTGCGGGCCGGGCGGCCGTCGCGGGAGAAGGAGACGATCAAGGCCGGGATCCGGCTTGCGTTCCCGGGAAAGCGCTGAAGTTCGCGCGACCGGGCCTCGTTACTGCCCCGGGACGGCCACCGCGGCCCCCTGGAGCTTGAACGCCGCCTGCAGGTTCTTCACGAACTCGGTCCTGGGCTCGATCCCGATGGCCTTGACGAAGGCGTTGACGGCCAGCGAGGCGTCGGCTCTCTTCAGGTGGATCTTCCCGATCTCGTTGTGGGCGGCGGCGAAGCCGGGCCGCGCCTCGATCACCCGCGTGAACGACCGCAGGGCCTCGTTGTCCCGGCCGAGGGCGATCAGCGCCTGCCCCTCGGTGAACCAGATCTCGTGGACCTTCCGATAGGCGCGGGAGATGGATTCGGCGCGCTTGAGCTCCTTCAGCGCCTCGGCGTGCTCGCCGGAGGCGTGGAGTTCCGCCCCGAGACGGTAGCGCGCGTCGATGAAACGCGGGTCCAGCGCGATTGCGGCCCGGTACTCTTCGATCGCAAGCTTGCGGGCGCCGGTCCGCGAGGCGACCTTGGCCGCGTTGAAATGCTCGAGCCGCGTCTGGATCGTCTTGAGATTGAACCGGGCGTTCGTGTTGGCGGGGTTGAGCTTGATCGCGCGGCGCAGCTCGAAGATCGCGTCTTCGTAGAGGCGCTGGTAGTAGTGGGCGAGCCCGAGCGTGTTGAACGCCTCGTCGAGCCGGGCGGACGGGGGAGCGGACGAGAGGACGCTTCGGACGATCTGGATCGCCTGGTCGTTCCGGCCGCTCTTCACATAGAGCTTCCCGAGGCCCAGCCCGGCGCGGTAGATCAGGTCGTCGCGCGGCCGGCTCCCTCCCTTCATGGCGATATCCGGGATGGCCAGGAACTCGTGTTCCGCCTTCGGGTAGTCCACGATATGGAGCGAGGAGACGACGGCGAGCTGGTAGTGGGCCTCGGCGTGGCCGGGGTATTCGGCGATCGCCCTTTCGAACGCATTGGCCGCCTCGGCGAACTTGCCGGACTTCATGAGCTCCCGCCCCTGGACGTAATGGGGCTCGCTCGACTCGACGCTCGCCCGGACGGGGGGGGGCCAAAGGACGGACGGGACCGACAGCGCCGCGACAGCGAGGGCAAGCGCGGCTCTCCGGAGGGAAACGGAATATTTGCGGCTGCGTTTATCCATGGTCGGATGCCAATATATTATATAAAATCGGGTATGAAGCCAATTCAATCGGGGCATTCATCGGGGCAAGGATGAGCGAGCGCGGATTGGGCCCGTCGCGATCGCCGGCGATCCGCCGGGCCGCGATCCTCCTGGTTGCGATCGGGCTGACGGCCGCCTGCCGGGCTTGGGCCGAGGAAATGCCGGCCGGGGCCGCCAAGGAGAACCCGCACGCCGGGATGAAGTGCGAGGAGTGCCATTCGCGGATTCCCGAGAAGGGGACGGGGGCCCGCGGAGGGCCGATCGACTTCCTGAACAAGGATCCCGTCGGGCTCTGCAGGGAGTGCCATCCCGTCGAGGAGGCGTCCCACCACCCGGTCGTCAAAAGGCCGGGACAGGCCCTTCCGGAAGGACTTCCCCTAAGCGCGGGCGGGGAGGTCATCTGTTCGACCTGCCACGACGTCCATCTGAAGGGGGCGCCGGTCGCACTCCTGCGGGGGTTCGACACGGGCCGGTACTCCGTGCGCATGGACATGTGCCTGGACTGCCACGCCGGGGGCTTTTCGGGGATCAATCCCCACCAGGCGGAAGCCGAGAGCAGGAAGTGCTACACCTGCCACGTGGGCGCCCCCGCCGGGAACGCGTCCGTCTCGCTCCGCGAGAACCTCATCCAGACCTGCGACTTCTGCCACAACGTGTCGTCGAAATCGCATCCGCTCAACGTCGATCCGCTGCGGAAGCTGCCCGATTCCCTGCCGAGGGGCCGGAAAGGGGAGGTCATGTGCGGGACGTGTCACGACCCCCACGGCAGCGACGAGACGCTTCA
>JBLNEU010000341.1:0-10430 GCA_050263015.1 Deltaproteobacteria bacterium
CGATCTCCTCCTCCGACATGCGGAAGGCGACCCCCGCCGACGCGACCACGTTCTCCTCCATCATCGTGCTCCCGAAATCGTTCCCTCCGAAGAAGAGCCCGAGCTGGGCGACCTTGGCCCCCATCGTCACCCACGACACCTGGACGGTCCGGAAGTTCGGCAGGACCAGCCGCGCGACGGCCAGGACGCGCAGGTACCCGACCGCGTGTCCCAGGCCGGCCGCCGACCGCTCCCCGAACCGCGGGTCGCGGGCCAGCGCCGTGTTCCCGGACTGGAACGTCCACGGGATGAACGACGTGAACCCGCCCGTCTCGGACTGGAGATCGCGGACCCTGACGAGGTGCGCCCCGATGTTCTCCGGGGTCTCGACGCTGCCGAACATCATCGTCGCCGACGTGCGCAGCCCCTGCCGGTGCGCCTCCCGCATCACGGCGGCCCAGCGCGCCCAGCCGATCTTCTTCGGGCTGATCGCCCCGCGCACCGCGTCGTCCAGGATCTCGGCGCCCCCGCCGGGGATCGAGTCGAGGCCCGCATCTTTGAGCCGCGCGATGACTTCCGCGATCCCGATCCGCGACTGGTCGGCGAAGTGCCAGATCTCGGGCGGGGAGAAGCCGTGGAGACGGATCGGGTGCCGCTTGACCGCGCGGACGAGCCGCTCCGCCTCGTCCACCCCCCAATCGGGGTGGAGGCCGCCCTGGAGCAGGATCTGTGTTCCCCCGGCATCGAGGGTCTCCCCGATCTTCCGGGAGAGCTCCTCCCCGGAGAGCACGTACGCGTCGGGAGCCCCTTTCTCCCGGAAGAAGGCGCAGAAGGAGCAGCCGCACGCGCAGACGTTCGTGTAGTTGATGTTCCGGTCGACGATGTAGGTGACGACCCCGTCCGGGTGATGCCGGCGGCGTACGGCGTCGGCGGCCCGCCCGAGGTCGAACAGCGGCGCCTCCCGCAGCAGGGCCGCGGCGTCCTCCGCCGCCGCCGTCCCCGCCGTCGCCCTTTCGAGCGCCTCCCGCCAGCTCACGCGACCGTCGCCCCGGCCGGGAAGTCCCGCACGACGTTGTAGAGGGTGTCCCGCTCGACGGGGACCTTGCCGGCCTGCCGGATCATCGTCACCAGTTCCGCGACCGACATCTCCATCCCGCCCTGGGCCCCCGCCGCATGGGTGATCCGCTCTTCGACCACCGTCCCGTCGATGTCGTTCACGCCGAAGTGGAGGGAGATCTGGGCGATCTTGGGGCCCACCATGATCCAGAACGACTTGACGTGGGCGAAATTGTCGAGGTAGAGCCGCCCCACCGCCAGCGCCAGCAGATCCTCGACGCCCGTCGTGTACCCTTTTGCGATCCCGGTGTTCTTCGGGTGGAACGCCAGCGGGATGAACGACTGGAACCCGCCGGTCCGGTCCTGGAGCTCACGGAGCCTGCGCATGTGATCGACCCGCGATTCGAGCGTCTCCACGTGGCCGTACAGCATCGTCGCGTTGCTCCTCAAGCCCGCGGCGTGGACCGCCTCCATCACTTCGAGCCACCGGTCGCCGGAAATCTTCTCCGGACAGATCCGGTCGCGGACCTCGGGCGCGAAGATCTCCGCGCCGCCGCCCGGCAGGCTCCCCAACCCCGCCTCCTTGAGCCGCCCGATGACCTCGGGGAGGGAAAGCCGCGCGATCCGGGCGAAGTAGTCGATCTCGACGGCGGTGAACGCCTGGATGTGCATTTCCGGGAACCGCTCCCGGAGCGTGCGCAGCATGAGAAGGTAGAAATCGAAGGGAAGGTCGGGGTGGAGGCCGCCGACGATGTGCAGCTCCGTCGCCTTCTGGGCGCGCGCTTCCCCGGCCCGCGCGAGGATCTCGTCCATCGTCATGGCGTAGGCAAGCGGCTCGTCCTTGCTCTTGCTGAACGCGCAGAACCTGCACCGGTTGACGCAGATGTTCGTCGGGTTGATGTGCCGGTTCACGTTGAAGTAGACCCGGTCGCCGTTGCGCCGCCGGTTCGCGAGGTCGGCCATCCCGCCCACCGACAGGATGTCCCGCGTCCGGTAGAGCGCGAGCGCGTCCTCCTCGGTCAGGCGCCGCCCGCCCTCCACCTTATCGCGTATCGATCTTAACCGCGGTTCCATTGGTCTCGCCTTTGCGCATCTGTTCCAGGATACGGTCGCCCGCGCCCGCCTCCTTGGGAACACGGGGGAGGAAGACCGAAAAGGTGACCCCTTCCCCTTCCCTGTTGTCGAGCTGGATGGTGCCTCCGTGCTTCTGCACGATCGCGTGGACGATGGGCAGCCCGAGCCCCGTTCCCTTCGCCTTCGTCGTGAAGAAGGGGTTGAAGATGTTGTGCACCGCGTCGTGGGCAATCCCGCCGCCGGTGTCGCCCACCTGGATGACCAGGCCGTCCCCCTCGCCCTCCGCCGCGGGACGGGACGCCAGCGTCAGGGTCCCGCCTCCCTCCATCGCCTGGATGGCGTTGGCGACGAGGTTCCATAGTACCTGCCGGAACTGGTCCGGGTCCACGCTGATCACGGGGAGGCCCGGCGACAGCTCGAGGACCGCAGTGACCCGGGCTTCGTCGAGCTCGTCGCGGAACATTCCGAGGACCTCTCTGATGTCGTCGTTCACGTCCACGAGCCGGAATGCGGGCACCACCTCCCGCGAGAAGTAGAGGGTCTGCTGGATGGTGCGCTCGAGCCGCTGGACCTCCTTCCGGATGATCTCGGCGTAGCGGGCGAACGTCTGGGGGTCCCGCTCCCCGACCTTCTCCTTCCGGGCGATCCGGGCCGCGAATCCGCCGATGACGGTCAGGGGATTCTTGATCTCGTGGGCGATCTTGGCGGCCATCTCTCCGAGGGCCGCGAGCTTTTCGCTCTGCACGAGCCGGTCCTGGGTCGCGCGGACCTTGTCGAGGGCGTCCTCGAGGCTCTCGTAGAGGGAGGCGTTCTCCATCGCGAGGCACGCCTCCGAGGCGAACATGGTGAGGATCTGGATGTCCTCGTCCGAGATCTCCCGCCCGCTGTACTTGTTGTCCGCGTAGATGGCCCCCCGGGCCTCGCCCGCGACGACGAGCGGGACGGTCACGAACGACTGCGGGTGGAAGCCGCAGAACCTCTCCGCAGGTTCGCCCGGCGACGGCGGGAACGCCGCCGCGGCCCCGCACCCGGTCTCGGTCCGGATGGCCCGCTTCTCCCGCACCGCCCGGGCCACGATGCACGTATCGCTCTCGACGGAAATCGAGAAGCGCCCGGCGCCGGCCCAGGCCTCCTTCCGGGATTCGTCCTCCTCGCCGGCGCGCGCGGCATTGGCGTCGTTCGTCCCTCCGCCGCGCCCCGCCCCCTCCCCGGCGGCCGGTCCCGTCCCCATCCGCGCCGCGAGCGTCTTGCGGTCCTCGTCCAGGAGGAAGAGGATCGCCCGGCTGAAGTTGAGGCCGCCGGGCGAGGTCAGCGCCCCGAGCATGACCTGGAGGAGCCGCTCCGTCTTGACCGTGGACATGAGCGCGCGGGCCACGTTGTAGAGCGTGGCGAACCGTTGCGCCTTGGCCTGGTTCTCGCCCGCGAGCTGCTGGGCCTCCAGGAACATGGACGCGTGCTCGATCATGTTGGCGAGCTGGCTGCACACCGTCTGCATCAGGTGCATCACTTCCATGTCGAACACGACTTTCGGCGAGCGCGAATAGTGGTTGATGACGCCGAGCACCTTCCCCTTCGAGACGATGGGCAGGCCGAGGAAGGAGACGATCCCGTGCCGGGCGACGGCGAGATACGTCGGGGAGTCCTCGGGCCCGTTGAGGAGGAGCGGGCGCGCCTCCTGGACGATCTGGTCCGCGAGGAGCTTTCCGAGAGCGCGGATCTCCCGCGGGAAGCCCGGCAGCGAGTACCCCTCGTCCACGGCGACGGACAGCCCGCGCCTCCCTTTTCGGGTCAGGCGGATGGTGCAGCCGTCCGACTGGAGGAGGCGCGAAGACGTCTTGGCCACGTACCCGAGGATGTCCTTCACCTCGAATGTGGATGTGATCGCCCGCCCGATCTCGTTCAGCGTGATGAGCTCGGAGACGCGCTTGCGGGCATCGTGATAAAGGCGGCTGTTGCGGATCGCCCCCGCCACCTCGGTGGCCACCACGCGCAGCAGCTCGACCGAGTCGTCGGGGAAATCGATCCTGGCGCGGCTCGAGAAGTTCATCACCCCGTAGAGGTACACGTCGTCCATCACGGGGATCGACAGGATCGACCGGAAGTCGCGCAGTTCCCCGGGCACGTGCGGATGCGGGGGATTCGCCCGCACGTCGGGAAAGAAGACCGGCGCCCGCTTCTCGGCGGCCTTCCCCGCCACGCCCTCTCCGGGCCGGATCCGGAAATCGAACCGGGAGCACTCCTCGATCTCCACGCACGAGGAAATCCACGGCCTGAGATCCTCGCCGCGACGCTCCCGCCGGTAGACGCAGACGCACTCCGCCGGCGTCTCCCGGGCGAGGTAGTCGCAGATGTACTTGAGGCGGTTCTCGACCTGGATGTTCGAGTTGGTGATCTCGATCACCCGCGAGAGGAGGGTGACCCCCTTGTCCGTGAATCCGTTCATCGGGCGCTTGCCTTCGGGCCGGGCGGCGTGTCCCGCGACGCGCCGCTAGCGACCCTTTTTCCTCAGGGCCTTTTCGTACAGCGACACGTACTCCCGCGCCGAGGCCTCCCAGGAGAAATCCTGCGACATGCCGCGGCGGACGATCGCCTCCCACCGCGGCCGGTCGGCGAAGGCGGACAGGGCCCGCGAGACCGCCCCCTGGAGCTCCGCCGCGTCGTAGCCGGTGAACTTGAACCCGGTGCCGGTCCCGGGATCGCCGTCCGCGTCGACGACCGTGTCCGCGAGCCCCCCCGTGTTCCGCACGATGGGGACGGTGCCGTACCGCAGGCTGTAGATCTGGTTCAGCCCGCACGGCTCGTAGCGCGACGGCATCAGGTACATGTCCGCTCCCGCCTCGATCCTGTGGGCCAGCCGGTTGTCGAACCCGAGGCGGACGGAGATCCTCTCCGGGTGCTGCGCGGCGAGGCCGGCCATCTCCTCCTCGAACTTCCGCTCTCCCGTGCCCAGGATCACGACCCGCACGCGCTGCCCCGCGAGCCAGTCCCCGATCTGCTCGATGAGATCGAATCCCTTCTGCGCGGTGAGGCGGCCGATGAGCCCGATGACGGGCTCCGGCGCCTCGCGGCTCCACCCGAATTCCGAGAGCAGATCGGCGCGGCAGGCAGCCTTCCCCGAGAGATTCTCCTTCGAGTACGGCTCGGCGATCAGGCGGTCAGAGGCGGGATCCCAGTCGTCGTAGTCGACCCCGTTCAGGATCCCGTACAGGTCGTCGCGCCGCTCGTAGAGCACCCCTTCCAGCCCGTACCCGTATTCGGCGGTCTGGATCTCGCGGCTGTAGGTGGCGCTCACCGTGGAGAGGACGTCCGCGAAGACGAGCCCCGCCTTCATCAGGTTGAGCTTCCCGTAGAACTCGACGCCCTGCGGGGTGAACAGCTCCCAGCCGAGCCCGGTGATCGGGAGATCGTGGTTCCAGAACAGCCCCTGGTACCCGAGATTGTGCACCGTGAAGACGGTCCCCGTGGCGCGGAACACGTCCTCTCCCGAGTAGAGGGTCCGGACGTACGCCGGGATGAGCGCGGTCTGCCAGTCGTTGCAGTGGACGATGTCGTAGCGGCGGCCGGAGCGGGCGATCCACTCCATCACCGCCCGGCAGAAGAACGTGAACCGCTCGCAGTTGTCGACGTAGTCGCCGTCCCGGGTCCCGTAGTAGAACTCCCGGTCGAAATACCGGTCGCCGCGGACGAGGAAGGCCCGGACCCCGCCCCCCGCGTCGGCCTCGTCGATGGTCGCGGTCTCCTCGCGGTGGCCCAGCGGCACGCGCAGCGCGGGGCCGGACTGGGTCGTCGGATGCGCCTGCCGGTCGATTCCGCGGTAAAGGGGGAGGATGCAGTCCGCCTCGACGCCGATCTTCCGGAGCGCCTTGGGAAGCGCGCCGGTCACGTCCGCCAGTCCGCCGGTCTTCGCGAACGGAACGATCTCGGAGGATGCCACGAGGACCTTCATCGGAAACGGCGCCCCTTCCCTACTCGGGCAGCTCGCGCAGGAATTTGGCGGCCTCCTCGGGCGGGGTCGGATTGATGTAGAAGCCGGACCCCCACTCGAACCCCGCCACCTTGGTCAGCTTGGGCATGATCTCGATGTGCCAGTGGAAATACTCGCCGGCCCCCATCTGGAACGCCGCGCTGTGGACGATGTAGTTGAAGGGGGGATTCTCCAGGGCCAGGTTGAGCCGGCGCAGGGTGCGCCGGAAGATCGCCGCCAGGTTGCGGATCTGGTCGTCCTCGATCATCTCGAAGGCGCACTGGTGCCGCTTCGGGACGATCCACGTCTCGAAGGGGAACCGGGGCGCGTAAGGCGTGTAGGAGAGGAAGTCCCCGCTCTCCTCGACGATGCGGACCTTCTGCTCCATCTCCTGGACGATGATGTCGCAGAAGATGCACCGGTCCCGGAACCGGAAATAGTCCCGCCCCCCGCTCATCTCCTCGATCACCCTCTTCGGAACGACGGGGAGGGCGATGAGCTGGGAGTGGCTGTGGACGAGCGACGCCCCCGCGGCGGAGCCGTGGTTCTTGAAGATGATGACGGACTTGAACCGCTTGTCGTTCTTCAGGTCGAGAATCCGGGCCCGGAACGCCCGGAAGATGTCCGCGATCTGTCCTTCCGGCAGGTCGAACAGGTCGACGTCGTGCCGGTTCGTCTCGATCACCACCTCGTGGGCCCCGATCCCGTTCATCCGGTCGTAGACCCCGTCGCCCGCCTTTCCGAGATCCCCCTCGATGCGCAGGGCCGGGAACTTGTTGGGGACGACGCGGAGAGACCAGTTCGGATCGTTCGCGGCGCCCGACGGCCGGAAGGCGAAGATTTCGGGCGGCGTCATCCGCTCGCTGCCCGGGCACAGGGGGCAGATCCCCTCCTTGCGCTCCGTCTTCTCCGTCGGAAACTCGTGGGGCCTTTTCGCGCGCTCGGTGGAAATGATGACCCACCGGCCCACGATGGGGTCTTTGCGAAGCTCCGTCATGCGTCCTCCGGCAGCTGTTGGAAGGAACTGCGAGGGGGAAGGACCTGGCCGCGAGACCCGTTACCTGACCTCTTCCTCCTCGGCCACGGTCTTGCAGTCGATGCACATCGCTGTCACCGGCCTCGCGATCAGCCTCTTCTGCTCGATCTCGCCCCCGCAACCCTCGCAGATCCCGAACTTGCCGTCGTCGATCCGTTTCATCGCCGCCTTGATCTTCCCCAGCAGCTTGCGCTCCCGGTCGCGGAGGCGGAGGGTGAAATTCCTGTTCGATTCGAGAAGCGCCCGGTCGGTGGGGTCGGGAAAGTTCTCCTCCGGGACGGCGGTCATGTCCGAGACCGTCTTCCCGGCGCCCGCCAGCAGCTCGTCCATCTGCCGCTGCAGCTCTTCCCGACATCTGTCCAGGACCCTGCGGTCCATTCCCGCCCCTCCGATCGCGCCGACGAACCACATTATAGATTAAATCACCCCGGCGGGGCGAGCAAAGGCGGAGGGACGGCGGAGGGACGGCGGGCGGGGGGACGTGGCACGGGGCCCGCCGCGCCCGGAAGAGACGGCAGGGCGGAGCTACCGGAGGCGGAACAGCACCGGGACCTCGACCCAGCCCGGGGACGCCGGAAGCGGTGCGGCCCGGACGACTCCCCGGCGGGCGGCCTCGTCCAGGAGGCGGGCTCCGCTGCTGCGGGCGACGCGGATCTCGCCCGGGTTCCCCCCCGTTTCGATGCGAATGCGCAGGAGGACTTCCCCCTCGATCCCCCGGCGGACCGCGTCCTCCGGGTAGACGATCCGGGACTGGATGCGGTCGCGGAGAAGGCCGTGCCCGCCGCTCCACGCGCCTCTTCCGTCCCCTTCCCCGGCGCCCGGGACCGGACCGGCTCCCGCGATCGACGCAAGGCCCGTAGCACCGGACAGGGTCGGCGCCAGCCTCGCGCCGGGCTGCATGCCGTCCGGCGCGGGCCCCGCACGCGGGAAACCCGGCTCCGTCGCCGGGCCCGGCATTGCCGGGCCGGAGAAATCCCCGGCCGCCGGAACGGATCCGGATCGCTCCGGGTGACGGGGGGCGGAGTCGGCGCTCCCCGTCTCGCGAGCCGCCGCCGGGGGCGGCGACGACACCGGGGCCGCGGCCGCCGGCAGCTCTTCGACTCCGGCCGATCGGACGTCTTTCCCCCCGGGAGGCCGCGGCGGCCCGGGGACGCGGCCCGGCGGCCCTGCCGCCGTCGCCCCCGAAGGGAGGGACCGCCCGGCGCCTCCCTGGTCCGCGACAAGGAGAACCTCGACGACCGGCATGAGTCGAGCGCCGGCCCCCCTCCCCCCGAGGACGAGGCAGGCCGACAGCACAAGCACGTGCCCCGCCGCCGACCAAAGAAGCGGCCGCGCAAATCCTTGAACTCCCCGGGTCCCGGCTGTCACCGTCGCGTCGTTCACGCCCTTCACCCCGCCCGCCTGCCGTCGCCCTCAGATCCGGAACTCGGCGCCCAGGAGGAAGGTGATCCCGGGCGCCGGGATCCCCGCCCGCTCGTCGTATTCCCTGTCGAGAACGTTTCGGACCTTGCCGGTCACTGCAACCTGCCGGATTCCGGCGTTTTGGACGTCCCACCGGTATGTCGCGTACGCGTCGACGCGCCCGTAGCCGGGCCTCCGCACGACCTGGAAAGCGGGGGAGACATCCGCCTGGTCGCTCTCGACCCGCCAGTCGATCTGTCCCTCCCAGCCGGGGGCGGGAAAGAGCAGGAGGGAGGCCACGCCGCGCCGGTCGGGAATGCCGAGAACCGGCCCTCCGCTCGCGGAGTCCCGGGTGTCGGTCCAGGTGCCGGCCAGGTCGAGCTCGACTTCGGGAAGAAGTCGGAACGCCGCCTCGGCTTCGAGGCCTCGCGAAAAGGCGCGGCCCACGTTCCGCAATTCGCCGGTGAACGGCCCCGTCGGGACGAACTGGATCAGGTCGTCGAAATCCTGGTAGAACCAGGTCGCCGCGACGGTCGCGCCCTCGGCAAGCCGCACGTCCGCGCCCGCCTCATAGGAACGGACGGACTCCGAGACGAGGCCCGGGTTCCCGACAAAGGGGTCGAACAGTTCGACGATCGTGGGAACCCTGAACCCGCGGCCGACCGCGGCGCGCACCCTCGTGCGCATCCGCTCGAACTCGTAGCAGGCCGCCGCCTTCGGGTTGAACTCCGTCCCCGCCTCCGAATTCCGGTCGAGACGGGCGCCGAGGCTGACGCCGGCCGACGTCCCCGGGCGGAATTCCTGCTGGAGAAACACGGCGCGGTTGAAGGTCGACCGGGCGAGGTCCAGACCGAAGTTGTCCCGGTCGGTCCCTCGGTCCTTCACGTATTCGGCCCCGACGAAAGTGGTCGAGACGGCCGACGGGGCGTAGCGCCCCAGGAGGCGGTACGAGGTCTTTCGCGTCCTGATCGTGAACTCCACGGGAAAGAACTCGCCGGGATCCGCCGGGTCGTCGTCCCTCAGGAACTCCTCGTACTCTGCGGCGGACGCCTCGAGCGAGACGGCCTTCGAGAGGTCCGACTCCCACCGGGCGCCGCGCAGGAAACCGCGGCGGACAGTCCGGTGATTGAGGTCGCTGCCGGTGAAATCGATCGGGATCCCCTTGTCGGAATCGGTGGAGAACGCGACGGCGTGAAGCCGGTTCCGGGTCCCGACGGGCAGGTCTCCGGTGCCGATGAAGCTCACGAGCGACGCGTCGTCGTTGCGGAGAACCCCGCCGCTATCGAAGCCGCCGAGTCCGAGATGGACGCCGCCACCCTTTCCCCGCGCCTGGGCGAACCCGCTCCACTTGAGCGTATCGTGGGATCCGCCCGCCGCCTTGAGCCCGTACTGCCGTCCCTCCTCGACCCGTCCCGGAACGAAGTTCACCACGCCGCCCATCGCGTTGGACCCGTAAAGGGCGCTTTGGGCGCCCCGGACCACCTCGATCCGCTCGAATCCGTCCACGGGCAGGGTGCCGATATCGAACTCGGCCGCCGTCGGGCTGTTCACCGGGAAACCGTCGATGAGGACCAGGGTATGGGTCCCGAGACTCCCCCGGAGCTTGACGTTCTCGCGGCCGCCGGGACTGCCGCTCCGCTGAACGTCCACGCCGGGCAGGCCCTGGAGCAGATCCCCCGCGACAAACGGGCTCTTCCGCTCGATCTCCTCCCGCGTCACGACGCTCACGGCGGATGCCTGCTCCGACACCTTTTCTTCCATCCGCGTCGCCGTGACGACGATCGGCGCCAGGCGCTCGGCCTGGTTGTCCGTCCCCGGCGCCTGGGCGAATACCCACGCGGCGTCTCCCGCGAGCGCCGCCGCGAGCGCCGCCGCCGCGGCCGTCCTCGTAAGCTTCGATCCCTTCATCGCTCCTCCTTT
>JBLNEU010000342.1:0-3781 GCA_050263015.1 Deltaproteobacteria bacterium
GACCGTCGCGCCCAGGATCACCCCCGCCAGCGCCGGGTTCGTGTTGAAGAACTCCAGGTGCCGCCTGAGCGCCCGCGTCAGGTCGTCGGGCCGCCCGGCGTAGAGGTGGCGGAGGGCGGGAAGGATGCTGTACGCGAACCCCACGTTCTGCATCCCCTCGTAGTTCCAGCACGCCTGGAGCGCGAACTGGCGGAGCCAGACGCTCCGGCGGACGTTGTCGGGGATCGCGCCCATCACGCGATCCAGCGGAAGACGACCGTGGCGGCGAACACGCCCGCCATGGTCAGGTAGAAGGCCGGCGACGTCCGCTCCGTCCGGCTGCAGGAGAAGACCGAGGCCGCTCCGAGAAGCGGGAGGGCCGGCAGCAGGGCCGAGAACTGCTCGCGGCTCTCGGGGCCGAACAGCGGCAGGAAGTGGACCGACGTCGCCGCGCCCAGGCCGGAGAACAGCGCCGCAAGGACCATCCCGGAGGCGCCGAAGAGCGTCAGTCCCGCCAGGAGGCCGTTCTCGACCGCCAGGGTGTCGCCGCGGTCCACGGACTCGAGGACCAGGTGGGCGATCCGCCCGTTGATGCGGCGCACCGACCGGTCCACGAACCTGCCGACCTCGGCGCACGCGACGGACAGGAGGAGGATCGCGCAGAAGCTGCCCGGGTCGAGGCCGATCGACGAGGCCCCCGTCGCGGCCGCCGCCCCGCCGAAGAAGGCCGCCCCGGTGTCGTCCGGGGGGATGGACGCCCCGACCGGCAGCCGGGCGATGTAGAGCAGCTCCAGGACCGCGCCCACCTTCGCTCCCGCCGCGAAGTCGCCGAACACGGCGCCGGCGAGCGACGCCGCGACGAGAGGGCGGTGGAGCATGAACTGGAACGCGGCCGTCCGGTCGAGGTAGCAGAGCCCCCCCAGGACGCCCATGACGAGGACTTGCCACGCCATCCCGGATCACCCTCCCCGGCAGCGGCGGTACGGCGCCGCCGGCTCGAAGGGGGTGGAGCGGACGGTGACCGCGACGCCCAGGCGGGACAGGGCGTCGACCGCCTCGAAATCCTCGGGGGCGAAATAGACGGAGGGCGTGACCTCGACCTTCCCCTCCGCGAAGTGCAGATTGCCGACGTTGAGCCCGGGAAAACGGACCCCGGCGCGGAAGATCCGGAGGGCGTCCGACAGCGCGGCGCACAGCAGGATCGCGCGCTCGTTCTTCCGGTCGATCTCGGCCAGCGCGTCCGCGACATCGTCCACCCGGCGGAAGACGACATGGATGGAGGACGGAACGGCGATCTCCATCACCGACCTCATGAAGGGATTGGCATCGAGCGCGTCGCTGGCCACCAGCAGGCAGTTCGCCCCGGTGTGGGGCACCCAGGTCTCCATCACCTGGCCGTGAACCAGCCGGCAGTCCACCCGAACGAGCACGATCGGCATGGCTACTTCTTTTCCGCCTTCTTCTTCAGCATGTCGCCCGGTATCGTGATGTTCTTCTGGCCGTACTCCTGGAGGTGGCGCGCCAGCTCCGCGAGGGGCATCGTCGCCCGGGCCGTCGGCAGCTTGATCATCATCGGAAGGTTGACCCCGGTCAGCACCTCGACACGGTGGGTGCCGAGGAAGGACAGCCCGATGTTCGACGGGGTGCCGCCGAACATGTCCGTCAGGAGCAGGACGCCCTTCTCCGTTTCGACGGTGCGGATCGCCCCCTCGACGGCCTTGTGGATCTCGTCCATCGACGTCTTCGGGTCGATGTCCACGGCCACCGTGTTCTCGATCTTGCCGACGATGATCTCGGCCGCGCGGAGCATTTCCGTGGCGAGCTGTCCGTGGGACACGAGGACGATCCCGATCATTTCGGACTCCTTCCGGGGAGGGACGACCTCGAGAGGTCGCGGTGGACGACGGTCGGGGACACCGATGACCCCGACAGGGCCCGGGCGAGCGCCTCGGCGACAGCCACCGACCGGTGCCTCCCCCCGGTGCACCCCACGCCCAGCGTGAAGTAGGCCTTCCCCTCCTTTGTATAGAGGGGCAGAAGGAAACGCAAGAAGGAGGTCAGCCGCTCGAAGAACCGCTGCGTCACCCGGAACTTCATGACGTGGTCCCGGACCCGCGCGTCGAGCCCCGTGTAGCTTTTCAGCTCCGGCACGAAATTCGGGTTCGGGAGGAACCGGACGTCCACGACCATGTCCGCCTCCGGCGGGATCCCGTGCTTGTACCCGAACGAGACGATGCCGACCTGCAACGCGTTCTCCCGGCGCTCGCGGAAGCGGCGCAGCAGGGCCTCCCTCAGCTGGTGGACGGAATATTGCGAGGTGTCAAGCACGGTGTCGGCCAGCTCGCGGAGCGGAATGAGCAGCTCCCTTTCGCGGCGGATCGCCTCCTTCGCGCCCCCGCGCCCCGAAAGGGGGTGCCGGCGCCGCGTCTCGCTGAACCGGCGCAGGAGGATGTCGTCGGAGGCGTCGAGGAACACGACCCTGACCTCGTGGCGCCCGCGCCTCATCTCCGAGACCACGCGCGCCAGGTCCGGAAGGAATTCCCGCCCGCGGACGTCGCCGACGAGGGCGATCCGGGCCGCTTCCCCCCGGGCCTCGGACACGAGGTCGACGATCTTGGGAAGGAGGACCGGGGGGAGGTTGTCGACGCAGAAGAAGTCGAGGTCCTCGAACACCTTGATGGCGGTGCTCTTGCCGGAGCCGGACAGGCCCGTCACGATGACGATCCGCGCCAGGCGCGCGGAGCGGCGGGGGGCGGTCATCCCGGGGGAACCTCTTCCGAACGGCTCTTCTGCCGCGCGACGAGATCCTTCGCGGAGAAGACCCCCTGCCCCTTGAGAAGGTGGTTGCGGACCGCCACCTCGACGATCGTCGCGAGGTTGCGCGCCGGGGAAACCGGGATCAGGAGGGACGGGATGGACACGTCGAGAAATACGGTCCGCCGGTCCTCGAGCCCCAGCCGGTCGTACTCCTTGTGGGCGTCCCACTCCTCGATCTGGACGGCAAGCTCGATCTTCTTGAGCTCGATGATGGCCGGGGGGCCGAAGAGGTCGCGGATGTTGAGGATCCCCAGTCCGCGGATCTCCATGTGGTGGCGCGTCAGGTCGCTCCCCCGGCCGAGAACGGTCCCGGGCCCGCGCTTCTCGAGGTGGATGACGTCGTCCGCCACGAACCGGTGCCCCCGCACGATGAGGTCCAGGGCGCACTCGCTCTTCCCGATGCCGCTGCGGCCCAGCAGAAGGACCCCCACCCCGAGCACCTCGACGAGGACCCCGTGGATCGTGGTGGTCTGCGAGAACAGGAGGGCGAGCCGCCTGACCGTCTCCTCGATGAGGGAGGACGTGGGAAGTTCGGACGAAAAAAAGGGGACGCCCAGCCTCCCGGCCGCCGCGATCAGGTCGGCCGGGACCTCCTGCCCCCCGCCGGCGACGGCGCATGCCATCGGCCGGCCGAAGAACAGGTCGGCGATCACGGGCCGCCGGGCGGGGTCCTGGTTCAGGAAGTAGGTGATCTCGGTCTCCCCGAGGATCTGGATGCGCCCCTCGTGGATCGAGTCCACCTCCCCGGTGATCCCGAGGCCGGTTTTCTGGACGCGCTGGTCGGCGATCTCCCGGGCCAGCCCGTCGGCGCCCGCCAGGAGCTTCATCCGGAGGGGAACCGCGCACGCCTGCTGGAAGCGGTCGACCGTCACCGGCATTCAGAGTCTCCCCCGGGGAAGCCGCCCCTAAGCCCGCATTTCTCGCCGGGCTTCTGCTGCGGCCGCGGATACGGGCATGTCTGCTGCGTTGCGCTCGGTCGGGCTCC
>JBLNEU010000343.1:0-8120 GCA_050263015.1 Deltaproteobacteria bacterium
GGAGCAGGCGTGTGGGGCGACGCGCCGGGAGCGGTACGAAAATGTCACGATACCGGCGGCACGACGGAGAGGGAGCGCCTTCGGCATCCTCGCGGCGACTCTCCTTCTCGTCCTGTCGTTGCCTGTTTCGACCGCGGCGCAGAAGGGCGCGCCGTCGATTCCTCCGCTCAAGGAAGAGGCGACGAAGCCCGCCGCCGAGGGGGCCGACGATCCTCTGGGAAGAGATACACCCTTCGGCACCATTCGGGGCTTCATCAGGGCGGCGGAGCGCGAAGACTGGGACCGCGCGGCGGAGTACCTGGACACGGAAAAACTCCCGAAACAGGCCCGAACGACGGCACGCGAACTGGCGGCCGTCCTGGACGCCGCCGACCTGCGGGATCCGAGCCGGAAGCCCGAAGGGAACATGGAGGACGGGCTGCAGCCCGGCAGCGAGCGCGTCGGCTCGGTCGAGACGGCTTCGGGCAGTTACGAAATCCTGCTCGACCGGGCGAACCGGGGAAGCGGGTCGCCGATCTGGCTCTTCTCGGCCGAGACCCTGAAGTGGGTCCCGCGGGTCCACGGCGATCTCGGGATCAGCTGGATCGAGCGGCGCCTCTCGGGAACGCCTCTCGAGACCCGCTTCCTCGGGTACACGCTCTGGCGCTGGATCGGCATCCTCCTCGTGGTCCCGCTTTCGTTCGGCATCGCCCGCCTGGCCACGCGCCTCCTCCTTCCCGCCATCCCCGACCTGTTCCGCCGCGTCGCCAGGCGGCCCGTCGACTACCCGGCGGCCAGGCTCAAGTGGCCCATCAGCCTCCTCGTCATGGCGATCGTCTTCTATGCCGTCTCGCTCATCGCCTTTTCGGCGTCCAGCCGGGTCTTCTGGGGATATGTCGCCGCGACGGTGGCGACGATCGCCCTCACCTGGACCTGCCTGCGGCTGATCGACGACGCGGGAGGACTGTTCGAAGGGGGGATCCAGGCGCGCCTCGGCACCGGCACGGTCGCAATGGCACGGCTCCTGGACAAGCTGTCGAAAGCTCTCGTCATCCTCGCCGGCGCGCTGGTCCTCTTCTATATCGCGGGGGTCAACCTGACAGCCGTGCTGGCCGGGGTGGGGATCGGCGGCGTCGCCGTCGCGCTTGCCGCGCAGAAGTCGCTCGAGAACCTCTTCGGCGCGATGACGATCATCTCCGACAAGCCCATCCGCGTGGGCGACTTCTGCCGCGTGGGCGAATTCACCGGCACGGTGGAGGACATCGGACTGCGCTCGACGCGGATCAAGACCGTCGGGAGGAGCATCGTCTCCGTGCCGAACGGGCAGCTCATCACCATGAGTCTCGAGAATTTCTCGATGCGCGACAAGTTCCTCTTTGGCCACCGGCTCCATCTCGACCCCGAAACGTCCGCGGCGCACTTGCGAGCCGTCATCGCGAATATCCGGAACATGCTCCTCGAGCGTCCCCGGATCGAGACGGCGACGGCCCGCGTGAGCCTCACGGGAATTCGCAACCTCTCGATCGAGGTGGACGTCTTCGCATTCGTCCTCGAGACGTCCTACGATGCGTTTCTCGCCGTCCAGGAGGACCTTCTCCTGCGGATCGTGGACATCGTCGAGGCGAGCGGGGCGAAGTTCGCGGCCCCGCACATCCCCGCCTTCCAGCCCGCAGGCGACCGGCACCCGGGAAGCGCGTCTTCCGCCGCAACCGGCGGCAACAGGCCGCAAAGGCGAGCCGGTTAAAGGGAACGGGAGGCCGCCTCGCGCCGCGGCCGGCCCCGAAGCTCAACTCCCCGGCGCCTTCGCTTCCACCTGGACCCGACTCCACGGGAGGGTCCGCCGGGCGAATGCCGCCTGGCCGCGAACGAGGTAGTAGATGAAGGACCCGAGGCAGAATCTTCCGAAGACGATGGCCGCGACGGCCGCCAGCATGAAGAGCTCCGCGATATACGCGGCGAGCCGCCATTCCAGCAGGAGCAGGGCCCCGATCGAAAGCACGAAGGTGCCGGCCATCCCCTGCGCGAACCTCCTGGGAGACGGGGCCGCCGGGAGCCGGATGGCGCCCGGGCGAGCGCCGACGGTCGCGTTGTGGATCGCGTCGAAAGGGTTCCAGCGGGGCCGGAGGGCGCTCCACCACAGGACAACCCCCAGCGTCAGGAAGACCGCGGGCGACTGGAGAAGCGCCCCGGCGAGCACGAGCAGCCCCACGATCCGCGGCTGGAAAACAAGCGACCGGTGTCTCACGGCGCACTCTTCGGGCGGCGGCTCCGCGAATCCCTGCTGGAGGATGAAGTGGCGCTCCGCGATCCTCTTTCGGTCCGGTTCCATGCTTTCTCTCCGGTCGGGGCGCGGCCGACAACGCCGCACAGCCGTTAGATGCAATCGGCCCCGCCGGGTCGCCGGCCGCGGAGCGACCGCCGGACGACGGCCTCCCGCGGGGCGCCGTCTCCGAAACCGACGGCTCCCGTGATCCCTCATACTCTCATGTCGAGGAAACGGACGGTGCCGGCCGTCGCGGGGTTTGCCGTCTCCATGATCGCCCTGTCGGCCGCGATGGCGGCAGGCGTCGGGGCCCGTCTCGGTCTGTGGCATTTCGGAGTCGGCTTCGGAATCCTGAGATGGGCCGCCTCCCTGGGCATCGCGGGCATGGCGTTGTCGCTGGCGGGAGCGGTCCTCGCGCGGCCGGGCGGCGGGCGCCGCTGGTTCCTCGTTGCGTGCGCCGGATTCGTGCTGGGGGCGGTGGCGTTCGGCGTGCCGTGGAACCGGTCCCGGATCGCGAAACAGCTCCCGATGATCCACGATATTTCGACCGACACGGACAACCCGCCGGCCTTTGTGGCGGTCCTTCCGCACCGGAAGGACGCGCCCAACTCCGCGGAGTACGGCGGGCCGGAAATCGCGGCGCAACAGCGCGCGGCTTATCCCGACATCCGCCCGATCGACGTCGGCATCCCCCCCCGGCTGGCTTATCAACACGCCATCGACGTCGCCCGCGGCATGGGGTGGCGAATCGTGGACGGGAACAGGGAGGAAGGACGGATCGAGGCGACGGCCACGACCCGATGGTTCGGCTTCAAGGACGACGTGGTCATCCGCATCGTCGAGACGGCCGGACAGGGGACCCGGCTCGACATCCGCTCGGTTTCCCGTGTCGGGATCAGCGACGTGGGCGCCAACGCCTGCCGGATACGCATCTTCCGGAGGAAGTTCCTCGACTTGTCGCAAAGGGCGATATCGGCAAGCGTGCGCGCTCCGGCCCCTGCCGCGGGCGGCCCGGACGCGGCGCATTCCCCGGACCGGAAACGGCAACACCCTGAACCGGCATGAAGATCGCCTCCCCGCGCGACGGCACGCCTTCGCCGGGCGCCGCCCATCCGGCCGGCGCGGGACCCGCGACGCCCAAAGCGCTCTCCGTCACCGGGTTGCGCCGCCTCTACGGAGACAAGGTGGCCGTCGACGGCGTCTCATTCGAGGTGGGCCGCAACGAGATCGTCGGGCTGCTGGGTCCCAACGGAGCCGGGAAGACCACGACGATCAACATGATCCTGGGCGTCCTCGCGCCGAGCGCGGGGACCATCCGGATCGAGGGAGTCGACGTCGAGCGAAACCGCTCGCGGGCGCTCGAACGGACCAACTTCGCGGCCGTTTACGCCCCGCTCCCCGGCAACCTCACCGTCTCCCAGAACCTGCGCGTCTTCGGGCTCATGTACGGCGTGAGGAATCTTTCCGCGCGGATCGAAGCGCTCCTCGACGAGCTCGATATCGCGCGGCTCCGGAACGCGAGGTGCGGCACTCTCTCGTCGGGCGAGCAGACGCGCGTCTCGCTCGCCAAGGCGATGCTCAACGGCCCGCGCCTCCTGCTCCTCGACGAGCCGACCGCGTCGCTCGACCCCGCGGCGGCGCGCGACGTGCGGGCGAAGATCCGCGACTTCGCCGGGCGCGGCACGGTCGGCGTCCTGTGGACGTCCCACAACATGCACGAGGTCGCCGACGTCTGCGACCGCGTGATGTTCCTGTCGCGCGGGAAGATCCTGCTCGAGGGCGATCCGAGGACCCTGCCGGGGGCCCACGGCAAGGCGACCCTCGAGGAACTGTTCATCGCCGTGGCGCGGGAACCGCTCGCGCTCACGCGGTCCTAGACCATGACCCCTCTTCGTCGCATCGCGGCGATCGTCCTGCGCCAGGCGTACATCATGCGCGCAAGCCCGGCGCGCCTGTTCTCGACGGTGGCGTGGGTCGCGATCGACATCGTGCTGTGGGGATTCATCACCCGGTATCTCAACGCCGTGACCTCGCCCGGGTTCGACTTCATCCCGGTCCTCCTGGGGGCCGTCCTCCTCTTCGACTTCTTCACCCGGGTCATGCACGGCGTGACGACGGCGTTTCTCGAGGACGTCTGGTCGCACAACTTCCTGAACGTCTTCGCATCGCCCGTGTCCATCCCCGAGTACGTGTCCGGCCTCGTGCTCTCCAGCGTCGCGACGAGCTCGGTCGGGCTTCTCGCGATGCTGGTCCTGGCGAAGGCGCTGTTCGGGCTCTCCTTTTACGCCTTCGGCCTTCCGCTCGTCCCGTTCCTCCTGGTGCTTTTCCTGTCCGGCATCGCCCTCGGGATCTTCGGCACGGCGCTCGTGCTGCGCCTCGGACCCGCGTCCGAGTGGCTCGTCTGGCCCATCCCGGCCTTCATCTCCCCGTTCGCGGCGGTCTTCTACCCGGTCTCGGCCCTCCCCGGCTGGATGCAGGACGTCTCGCGGCTGCTGCCGCCCGCGTACGTGTTCGAGGGGATGCGCGCGATCGTCGAGGGACGCCCGTTCCCGGGAACGGCGCTGCTCTGGAGCGCGCTTCTCGCCGTGCTTTACATCCTGGCGGCCTCGTGGTTCTTCGCCCGCGTCCACCGGAGGATCGTCCGCACGGGGCTCCTCGCCCGCTACAGCGCCGAGAGCGTGGGGTGAGCCGGGGGAACGGGCGCGCCCCCGATCGCATCTCACCCGTGCACGGCGCGTCCGAACTCCCGCATGAAGGTCATTTCATCGGCGGAAAGCGGTCCCCTGTCGAGCGCCGCCAGATCCTCCCGCAGCTCGGCAACGCTGCGGGGCCCCGCGAGGACCAGGTCCACGTGCGGGCTCGCGAGGCAAAACCGGTAGCAGTCGCCTGCCGTCGGCACCCTCCCCTTCCAGCCGCGGGGCGCGCGCAGGAGCCGCCGCCAGGCCGTGGCAGTGTAGGCGACCACGACGGGACGCCGGTCGGCAAGGCGCGGAAAGATATCCTGCTCCGCCCCCGGGTGGGCGGCGTTGTACCGGATCATGAGGAGGTCGAGGACCGGGTTCGCGGCCAACCTCCCCGCCCGCGGCCGGTCGTGGATCGATACCCCCAACGCGCGCACCTTCCCCTCGTCCCGGAGCTTGAACAACTCCGCCTCGACCGCGCCGGTCAGCGCGGACATCTTGCCCAGCCAGTAAAGCTGAAAGACATCCAGGTAGTCCACGCCAAGCGTCCGCAGCGCGGCTTCCGCGGCGCGACGCACGGCCCCCGGGAAGTAGCCGAGTAGCGGACCGGCCGAGACCGCGTAGCGCTCCCGGTCACGCGAAAGGGCCTCACGAAGCGCGGGGGTGAGCCCCTTCATGCGCGGGCTCCAGAAGACGTACTGCATGCGCTCCAGGGCCTCGCGGCATCCGGCCTCGTCGAGCCCGAAGCTGCCGGAGAGACCGAGCCGGAACAACCTCCGGCCGAGCCTGGGCACTTCGCGATACGGAAAATCGTTCATGGCCCCCTCCGGCTCGTTCGACGTTTCCATTCGGGTATGATATTCGCCCTGCGGCGTCGATCATCTCCTTTTCCGGGCCCGCGCCGTCAAGCTCCCTCTGCATCCCGCAGCCTCCCTCGCCCAATCGGCCAAACGCTCGTCGTCTTCGACGATCTCCTCGGGCACCTCGCGGTAGGATTTCAGGACCTGCGCCGCGCTCGGCGCGAAGGGGCGCATCCCGCGTCTCCGGTACTTCTCCCGCGTCACATCGTCGGTCTTGAAGTAGAGGCGTCCATCGTAAATGATGCCGAAGAAATCCGCCCCCAGGTAGAGGCCGTAGCCGCCGAACATGGAGCGGCAGCTCACGTCGTTCAGCGAGCGCAGCCCGTCGAGCACGAAGTCCCGGAAGGAGTCTTCCCTCCCCTTTGCGCGCATGGCCCCAAACTCCGAAGAAGCATCCTGGCATCCCATTGGATATCCCGGCCGGGGGGATCGGTTTCGGGACCCGTTGATGGTCGACCGTCCGGCCGTTGAGGAACCGGGTCGCGGCCGCAACGGCCGGAGGAAGCCGTTCATCGCATGGGAGGAAGAACGCCGGTCTGCGACGCTCGGTCGGGAAGCGGCGCGGCGCCGGAAGGTCACCGGATCCCCGCGGGAGAAGGAGGGGGAAACCGGAACCTCGGCCAGCTACTCGCCCGGCGCGAGCCCTTCTTCCCGCCGGTTCGGACCTACCCGATCTCCTTGCCGATCGAGTAGGCGCGGCCGAGATGCTTCCCCACGCCGTGGTAGGTGTTGATCTCGGGGTCGAAGAGGATCGGCCTCACCTTTTCGATGTCGGGGAGACCGTTCTCGCCGAGCACGGTTTCCTCCGCCTTGACGTCCAAGATCTCCCCGATGAACTGGGTGTGCAGCCCGATCTCGATCGTATGGAGAAGCCGACACTCGAGGACGAGGGGAAATTCCCCGACATACGGCGCGTCCACGAGCGAGCTCCGAACCGGGGTCAGCCCGGTGGCGGTGAACTTGTCGGCGTTCTTCCCGGAAGCGATGCCCACGTAATCCGCTTCCCGGGCATGGACGTCGGAGGGGACGCTGATCGTGAACGCCTTCCGCCCCACGATATTCCCGTACGTGTAGGTGGCTTTCCGGAGGGAGATGGCCACGCATGGCGGACGGGAGCAGCAGATCCCGCCCCAGGCCGCGGACATCATGTTCGGCTTCCCCTCCCTGTCGTACGTCCCCACGACCCATACGGGGGTGGGGAAAACGAGCGTCTTTGCGCCGAAGGACTTCTTCATGGATCTCTCACCCCTTCCTGGCGGATGCGTTGATATCGGTGCCGCCGTCTCCCGGGCAAGCGCGGCTCCGGCCCGAAGCCGCGCAGGTGGCTCCCGCGATGTGCCCGCCTACGGCTTCTCCCCCTCCCCCGGCCGTTCATGATGAGTCAGGTATGCCACCTTTCCGCCATAGGTCAGGCGCAGGTTCCGTTCCGAGAACACGTCCCGCACCGGGCCGCTCGCGACGCAGCGGACGTTCAGCAGCGTCACCCAATCGAAGTATTCGGGGACGGTCTGGAGGTCGTGGTGGACGACGAGGACTGTCTTCCCCGCGGCGCGCATGTCTTTGAGCAGCGCGACGATCGCCCGCTCGGTTGTCGCGTCCACCCCCTGGAAGGGCTCGTCCATCAGGTAGACCTGGGCGTCCTGGACGAGGGCCCGGGCGAGGAAGACCCGCTGCTGCTGGCCGCCGGAGAGCTGGCTGATCTGCCGGTCCGCCAGGTCCGTGAGCCCCACCCGCTCCAGCGCCTCCATCGACGCGCGGCGCTCCGTCTTCCCCGGGCGGCGGACCCAGCCCAGCGCCCCGTAGCGGCCCATCGTGACGACGTCGAGAACCGTGGTCGGAAAGTCCCAGTCGACGCTGTTGCGCTGGGGGACGTAGCCCACGAGGCGCCGCTGCCTCGCGTACGGCTTTCCGAAGACGGTCACCTGCCCCGCCACGGGCTTGACGAGCCCCATGATCGCCTTGATCATCGTCGTCTTCCCCGCCCCGTTCGGGCCGACGATGCACATGAGGACGCCCGCGGGGACGTCCATGTCCACGTCCCAGAGGACCGGCTTCTCCCCGTAGGCGACGGTGAGGTCCTCGACCTTGATCGCCGGGCCTCCGGCGGAGGTCTCCCCCCGGGTCCCGGGCGGCGCGATGGGGGGCGGCTCCCCGGTCACGGGGCGCTCCGATCGGGCGCGTTGTTCGTCCGGCGGGACATGGCGGGTCATTTCTCCAATCCCCGGGCGATCGTGTCGACGTTGTGACGCACCATCCCGACGTAGGTCCCCTCCGGGGTGCCCGGGTTCCCCATCGCGTCCGAAAAGAGGCTCCCGCCCATCTTCACGTCGAAGCCCC
>JBLNEU010000344.1:0-3900 GCA_050263015.1 Deltaproteobacteria bacterium
TGCCGGACGGGGCGGGGGGCACAGGCATCCCGCCCCGTTTTCGTATGACGCGATCTCCTTGCTCTTCGATTCCGCCCAAAATCGGTTAAGATACTGTGGACGGATGATGTCGCTATAGCGATAACGATTCCTGGGGGAGAACGGCCTGAGACATCGTATCCTTGCGGTTCTTGCATTGCTGGTTTTCTCCGTGACCGCGGGCGCGGTGGAAATCGCACCCCTTCCCCACCGGGCGCTCGACCTGATCGAGGAGAGGCCGGGAGTGCCTCCCCCCCCTCTCTCGCAGGACCAGGAGACGGCAGAGACGCCCGCCGAGGGGACCCCCGCTCCTGCCCCCGGCGCGACGCTCCCCCCGCCCGCGGTGGCCGTCCCGTCGCCCGCTCCGGGGGAACCCGGGGTCGTCGTGGAAGAACCGGTTGCCCCTCCCGTAACGGCGGAGCCCGCGCCGCCGGCGGAAACGCCGTCTCCGGCGCCGCCCCCGGCCGCGACGCCCGCACCCGCCGCACCCTCTCCCGCCCCGCAACCGCCCGTTCCCGCGCCGGCGCGGCCGCTTGGCCTTCCGCAGCGGCCGGTTCCCGCACCCGGGGGGGCGGGCTTCCTGGTCAAGTTCAACAACGACGACGTCTACGAGGTGATCCACACGCTGGGTCGGATCGCGGGGATCAACTACCTCATCGACCCGAGGGTCAAGGGGGTCGTCAACGTGCACACCCAGGGGACGGTGAGGAAGGAAGACGCCCTGGAGCTGTTGTTCTCGATTCTCCGCGTCAACGGCGCCACGGCGGTGCGGGAGGGGAACGTCTACCACATCGTTCCGATGAACGAGGCGAAGATGGAGCCGATGATCGAGGGGGCGAAGGAGGCTCCGTATTCCCCCAACCGTCCCACGATGCGGGCCTTCCCTCTGCAGTACATCGCCGCCGCCGAGATGGCCAAGGTGATCCGCCCGTTCCTGTCCGCCGGGGGCGACGCCACCGAGGTCCCTCGCGCGAACATGCTGCTGGTGACCGACACGGCGGGGAACATGGAGAAGCACGCCCGGCTCGTGGAGCTGTTCGACGCCGACGCGTTCAAGTCGGCGGGGGTGCGGATGTTCTCCCTGAAGTTTTTGGACCCCGACGAGATGGCGAGGAGCCTGGACGCGATCTTCGGAGCGCTCGATTTCGGGGGGAAGGGGGGGCGTCCCAGCGGCATCAACTTCGTCCCGCTGGCCCGCCTGAACGCCCTGCTCGTGGTGAGCGCCTCGCCCAGGACGATGGAGGACGTGGAGCGCTGGATCAAGGAGCTCGACCGGGAGCCGTCCAGCACGTCCCGCACGGTGCGGCTGTACCGGGTGAAACACGGCAAGGTCAAGGACGTCATGGCGATCCTGGAGAAGCTCTACCCGGCGCGCGCGACAACGGCGCTCGCCCCGAGACCCACCGAGTTCAAGCCGCAGGTGGCGGAACCGGTGAGGATCCTTACCGCCCCGGCGCCCGCCGCGGCGGCGCCGAGGCCTGCCGCGCCCGCCCCCGAGAGGAAGGAAGGGGAGGGGTACGACCTCATCGCCGACGAGCCGACCAACTCGATCATCATCCGCGGCAGCGCCTCCGAGTACGCCGCGATCCTGGAGACGCTGAAGGCGATCGACGTCTACCCCCGGCAGGTGCTCCTGGAGGTGCTGATCGGGGAGGTGCAGCTGGACGACACCCTGAAGCTGGGGATCGACTGGACGTACGTCCGGCAGATCGGGGACTACAAGCACAACCTCTCCCTGTCCACCTCCGCAGCGGCGCTCACGTCGGGCTTTCGGTACTTGGTGGACAAGACCGACCGCCTGACGGCCGCCTTCCGGTCCCTTGCCAACGACGGGAAAGTCTCGATCCTGTCCGCCCCGAGCGTGATCGCCGCCAACGGCAGGAAGTCCAAGATCCAGGTGGCCGACTCCATCCCGATCACGACGGCGTCGATCGTGGCGAACTCCAATCCCCCGGTCACCACCCAGACCGTGGAGTACCGCGACGTGGGCGTCATCCTCACCTTCACGCCCTTCATCAACGACGAGGGGGTCGTGACGCTGGAGATCGAGCAGGAGGTGAGCGAGGTCAGCAGCACGCAGGCCACCACCACGACGAACCCGAGCTTCTTCAAGCGGAACATCCAGACGACGCTCATCGCGACCCAGGACCGCAGCCTCGTCCTGGGAGGGCTGGTCAGGGAGCGGCATGAGCGCAGCCGGGACGGGCTCCCGTTCCTCTACAAGATCCCCGTGTTCGGCTGGCTCTTCGGCGCGCGCTCGGACGTCGCGACCCGGAACGAGCTGCTCGTCTTCATCACCCCCCGGGTCATCTCCAGCGTGGAGGAGGGGACGCAGCTCAGCCGCGACTTCGAGGACCGGGTGCTGGAGCTCAAGCGGAGTTTCGGAGAAGCCAAGGGGATCCGGCTCGAGCGGAAGGGGTTGCCGCTGGAACCTCCCGAGAAGAAGCAGTAACCCGCGCCGCCGGAGGCGACTACGGGACGATCCATCCGCCGACGGGCGTCAACCAATCCCCCGCGTCCTTCGAATACGTGAGGATGTAGCAGCCCTTGGAAGCGAACCGCTGGCCGGGACCCAGAGCCATGCGCGGGTAGGCGGAGGGAGTCAGCGCGTCCTCCGCCTGGTGCTCGATCCATTCGATGAAATAGTCCCTCGAGAAATTGCCGAGGAGGTGGTCGAGCGCCTCCATCGCGAGAGCGGCCGCGAACAGCGTGTTCACCTGCAGCCGGTCCTCGGATCTCCCCATTCCCCGTCCCCGCAGCCACGCGTTCGCCCGGGCCATCCGTGCTTCCTTTTCGGCGGGAAGGATGTAGGGATGAAGGAGAAAAACCCTGTCCTTCCGCGATTCCGGGACACGGAGGTTCCGTCCTTCCGCAAAACGGGAGGGAAGATAGATCCTGTCGGGGAGAGACGACGGGTCGTCCGGAAGGCCGAGTCCGCCCGGCCCGTCGGGGCGAATCCAGAGCACGACCGCGGACGGCCGGTCCGGCGCCGCCAGGCCGGCCCAGAAGCCGGCCGTAAGCGTCTCGCCTTTTCCGAGGCGAACGTCCCGGAGACGGTCGAAGCCGGATCTGCCCAGAGCGCTCCGGAACGCTCCGGCGGGGACCGTCCCCGCCTCGTCCTCCCGGTAGATCTGGACGATCGGCCCGGTTCGCGGGGATTCCCGTTCTCCTTGAAGGTGAACGGCGAGCGCTTCCGCCTCCAGCGTCGGCCCGCGGGAATAGTAGAAGGTGTAGTAGCCGGTCTTCGAGACGACGGGCAGGTCCACGTTCGGGAACAGGGACGGGACCTCGTGCCTTTCGCAAAACCGGTGGACAGGTTCCCACCCGTCCGCGGCGATTCCCCCGATCAGCGCGAATACGGGCTGGTCCTTGTACCGGGCCTCGAGCTGCGCTTCCCACGCGGATCCGGGACCCGACATCTCCCAGACGTCGAGCTCCCACTTCCGGTACGCCCCGAATTGCTTCTCCCTGAACGCATGGGGGATCTCCGCCCTCCGCGAGAACTTCCGCGGATCGGCCCGGATGTCCGCGAAAAAGGTCCGCAGGACGTCGAGCATCGCCTTCCGTTTCGCGGGATCGACCCGGCCGTCGACCACGGTCGCGAATCGGATGCTCGTTTCCGTTACGCCCGGGGGAGAGGAGAAGGACAGGGATTTCAGGTACGAAACGAGGTGGGAAAGATCCTCATCGGCGAGCTGGTAACGGGGCATCGCCGGATCGAGGGTCCGGCCGGAGGGATCGATCCCGTCGCGGATCGCCCTGCCGAGGGTTTCGTCCGTGTACGCGGGCATCCTCTCCGGACCTTCCCGCTGCGAACGGAACGGCCCGCGCGGGTAAAGCTCCCAGGGTCGGTAGAGCGCCGCGCCTGTCACGGGGCGAGTG
>JBLNEU010000345.1:0-4553 GCA_050263015.1 Deltaproteobacteria bacterium
CTTCTCGCGGCGCTGGTCGCGGGCGGGGGAATCATCCGGTCAGTCGACCGCGCGGGGGAGGAGATGAGGCGGGGGGGATGGCTGGCCGGCGAAGGGTATTTTCCTCCCGGGCAGGCCGCCGGAACGTCCGCGAGGGGCGCCGCGCCCGCAGGGCCCTCACCGACCTGGGTGATCACCTTCGCGAAGGCGCGCGCCGCGATGATCGCCGGAGACCCCGCGGGGGCGGAGCGGCTGTGGACGGGACTCATCGCCGCCGGGACGGCGCTGCCGGAGGTCCATAACAACAGGGGCATCTGTCTCGCCGTGCAGGGGAAGACGGCCGAGTGCCTGTCGGACTTCGAAACGGCCCTCGCGAAGCGGCCCCGGGACGGCCCCGCCCTCTGGAACGCCTACCAGGTCTACCTCCAGACGTTCAACCTCGAACGGGCGCGGGCTGTTCAGCCGCTGGCGTGGTACGTCCTCAGGAAGATGTCCCCGTACTATTTCAGGCCCGCCGACATGGAGCCCGGGGAATGGGTCGCGTCCGCGCTCCCGGCGAGAGAGCTGTGGCGGGCGCTTCCCGGCTCGGATGGAGGACTCGTGGACGACGCGGGCCAGGGGGAAATCTTCCTCATGTTCTTCCGGCCTCTCAAGCCGTCAGGCGTCTACCTCTTCCTGGCGACCGCGCTTCTCGCCGGGGGGATATGGAAGCTGCTGTCGGCGAGGATCTGGGTCAACGTCACCTGCCGCGGGTGCGGCACGCGGACCATGGCCGCGGGGGCCAGGGAATCGCTCGACCTGTGCAACCTGTGCCGCGCGGGGATCGGGGGCGGGGTCAGGGGCGGCGCGGAGCGGGATCGCCGGGTCCAGGGGATCGGGATGCACCGCCGCTACGTGAGGGCGTGCGCGGTCCTCGTTCCGGGGTCGGGAGCGCTCTGGGCCGGAAAGGAGATCCGGGCGCTCGTCTTCGGGATCGTTCTCGCCCTGTCGCTGGCCGGGATCTCGGTCTCGGCGGGTCCCGGGAACGGAGGCACGATCGTCTCGGACCTGCAGCGCGCGGCGACGGCGCTGGCGATGGCGGTTTCGGCGGCCGTCTGGCTCGCCGGCGCGGCGTGGGGGATCCGGTCGTTCGGCCGCTTCCAGGAGAACTACCACCTGACCGGCGGGAGGCGCTGAAGAGGCCGTGCAGGGAAAGATATCGGACTTCAGCATTCCCGAGATCTTCCAGCTGGTCGCGAACCAGGGAAAGAGCGGGTCGCTCACGATCCGCGGGGGGGACCGGGAGTCCGTCTTCATCTTCGCCGACGGGGGCATCATCGAGGTCCAGCCGGACCGGAGGGCCCGGTCGGACCTGCTGGGAAGCATGCTCGTCGATGCCGGCTTCCTGACCGACGGTGAGCTGCGGCGGATTCTCGCGAAGCAGGAAAGGGCCGGGAAAAAGCTCGGAGAGCTCCTCGTCGAGAAGGAGATCGTGTCGATGGACGTCCTGGCCCGGTATCTCCGTCTCCAGGTCAAGGAGGGCGTGTTCGAGATCCTGAAGCTCAAGGACGGGGACTACCAGTTCGAAGGGTTCGCCGTCCGGCTTCCGCCCTGGATCAAGACCCCGATCCGCGCCGACGTGCTCATGATGGAGGGGATGCAGTTCCTCGACGAAGCCACGCGGTACCGCGCCAAGTTCCCCCCGGGCGCATTCCGCGTCTTCCGGAAGCGCGGCGCGAAGATCGACGAGGACGCCCTGCCCGCGGAAGAGCGCGCGGTCTGGAACGCGATCGAATTCTCGGACGTCCCGCTGCGCATCTTCCGGAAGGCGTGCGTCACGTGGGTCGAGGGGATCAAGGGGCTGTGGCTGCTGATGGACCGCGGGCTGATCGACGTCGGCGTCGTCGAGGTCGAGGAGGTGCAGGCGGACCCCGGGCGAGCGGTGCGGAAGGACATCGCGCGCGCCCGCGTTCTGGGCGTCGTCCGGGCGCTCCTCTGGGCGTCCGCGGCCGTCGTCGCCGCCGGCTGGATCTACTTCATCCTCCTGTCGCCGCGGGCGACGGGCGCGTTCACCGGCTGGGCCGGCTTCTTCTAGGCGGGCCGGGCAGGCGCACGCGATGGCAGCGGCGGACAGGCGAGACGAGACGGTCCGGTTCGAAGATCCTTCCCTCCTTCCGAACCTCTTCGGGAGCCACGACGAGCACCTGAGGATCGTGGAGCGGCTCCTGGGAGTCGAGATCCATCCGCGCGGAAACGAGGCGGGCGTGTCCGGGGACGGGCTCCAGGTGGAGCTGGCCGCCAAGGTGCTGACCGGGCTCTACCGCGTCATCCGCAAGGGGATCCCGGTCACGTCGAACGACGTGGCCGCCGCGGTCCGCATCGTGTGCTCCGACCGGAACGCCCAGGTCTCCGACGTCTTCGAGGACGTCGTCTTCCGCTCGTCGCGGAACAAGATCATCACCCCGAAAAGCGTGGCCCAGAAGAAGTACCTGGACGCGATCAGGGACTTCGACATCGTCTTCGGCGTCGGTCCCGCCGGCACGGGCAAGACGTTCCTGGCGATGGCGATGGGAGTGAGTTTCCTCCTGAAGAAGGAGGTCAAGAGGATCGTCCTCGCGCGTCCCGCGGTCGAAGCGGGCGAGCGGCTGGGATTCCTCCCCGGCGACATGGCCGAAAAGGTCAACCCGTACCTCCGGCCGCTCCACGACGCGCTCTACACGATGCTCGAGTACGAGCAGGCCGGCAAGATGATGGAGCGCGGGATCGTCGAGGTCGCCCCCCTCGCGTTCATGCGCGGCCGGACCCTGAACGATTCCTTCGTGATCCTGGACGAGGCCCAGAACACGACGTCGGAGCAGATGAAGATGTTCCTGACGCGGATCGGGTTCGGCTCCAAGGCGGTCATCACCGGGGACATCACCCAGACCGACCTTCCGTCCGGGCGGGTGTCCGGGCTCAACGAGGCGCTCGCGATCCTGGACGGGGTCGCGGGGATGCGGTTCTGCTGGTTCACCGAGATCGACGTCGTCCGCCACCCGATCGTGCAGGAGATCATCAAGGCCTATGAGCGATACGAGAAACGGGGCCAGGAGTAACGGCGCGCCGGAGGCGGCGGAAGGCCAAAGGGCCAGGCCGGGGCGCGGCGCGGCCCTGCTCGGGCTCTTGTCCGCCGCCGTCTTCGTCGCCCTGTTCTACCTGTGGGGCGAGGAGCTCCTTCCCCGCGCCGCGGGGCGCCTGGGAACGGTGTTTCCCTTCGTGGGCGCCGTGGCGCTGACGCTCGCCGTCGCCCTGTTCCTGACCGAATGGTTCGGCTTCGCGGGCCGGGAGGTCCGCAAAGTCACGCTGGCCGCGCGCGACTTTCTCTTCCTGTGCTTCCTCGCGCTGTTCCTGTTCTTCCTGGCGAAATTCGTCGTGGACATCCTGCCGCTGGGGACCGCGTTCCGCGGGATTCCTCCCCGCGCGTTCGTCTACCTGATCCCGCTGCCCGCCTGCGCGATGGTGGTCCGGGTCCTTCTCAACTCGGAGGTGGCGATCATTTACACGGTCGCCGCGTCGGTCCTCTCGGCCGCGGCCGCCTATGGCCGCTGGCCGACGCTGATGTTCCTCCTCCTGGCCGGGACGGCCGGGGCGTCCCGGTCGGGCCGCATCCAGGACAGGTACCGGATGCTGTGGGCCGGGGTCCAGACGGCGCCGATCTGCGCGCTGGCCGCCGTGACCCTGGAGCTCGCCTTCCACGGCGCGTCCGGGATCTGGTGGGCGGGGCTGTTCGGCGGGATCAACGGCCTCGTCGCCGGGCCGCTCGCCCTGGCCATCCTGCCGGTCTCCGAGTACGCCTTCGGCTACGCGAGCGACATCCGGCTGATGGAGTTCGCGAACGCGGGGCACCCGCTGCTGGCGCGCCTCCTGGCGGCGGCGCCGGGGACGTTCCACCACAGCGTTCTCGTCGGGACGATCGCCGAGGGCGGGGCCGTCGCGATCCACGCGAACCCCCTGCTGTGCCGCGTGGCGGCGCTGTTCCACGACGTGGGCAAGATCGCGCGGCCCGAATATTTCTCCGAGAACCAGACGCTGACGGGAAACGTCCACGACGATCTTGCGCCGGCGGCGAGCCGCGAGGCGATCCTCGCCCACGTCACCGAGGGGGTCCGGCTGGCGCGCGAGCACCGGCTGGGGGACCGGGTGACCGAGATCATCGCGCAGCACCACGGCACGAGCGTCATGTACTTCTTCCTCGACAAGGCGTCGTCGCTCTCGCGGGAGAACGGGGCGTCCGAGGCGTCGTTCCGTTACCCCGGGCCCCGGCCCAGGACGCGCGAGGCGGCGATCGTGATGCTCGCGGACGCCGCGGAGGCGGCGTCGCGGAGTCTCAGGAGCCCCTCCCCGGCGGAGATCGACGGGGCGGTGACGCGGATCGTCAACCGCGCCTACCTGGACGGCCAGCTGAACGAGTGCGACATGACCCTCCGGGACCTCCACGCGGTCGGCCGCGCCTTCACGCGCCTCCTCGCGGCGGCGGCGAACTCGCGGGTCGAATACCCGCCGATCGGGAAGGGCCCCGGCGGAGAGGTCCGGTGACGGCCGCGGGGCGAGAGTTC
>JBLNEU010000346.1:0-2654 GCA_050263015.1 Deltaproteobacteria bacterium
GGCGCACGATCTTGACGCTCTCGCGCATCTCGTTGATCCGGACCATGTACCGGTCGAAGCAGTCCCCGAGCGTGCCGCGCTCGCCGGTTCCCACGCAGACCTTGAAGTCGAGCTTCGGGTAGACCGAGTACGGCTCGTCCCGCCGCAGGTCGAAGGCGACCCCGGAGCCGCGCAGGTTCGGCCCCGTGAGGCCGTACGCGACCGCGTCGGCGGCCGAGACGACCGCGATGTTGGCGAGCCGGTTGACGAAGATCTTGTTATAGGAAATGAGCTCGTTGTACTCGTCGATCTTCGGCTCGAAGTAGTCGAGGAACTCCTTCGTCTTCTCGATGAAGCCGGGCGGGAGGCCGCCCGAGACGCCGCCGATGCGGGCATAGTTGTACGTGAGCCGGTTGCCGCAGATGTCCTCGAACAGGTCGTTGACCCGCTCCCGCTCGCGGATCGAGTAGAGGAAGGGGGTGAAGGCGCCCATGTCGGCCGTGAACGACCCGAAGGAGATGAGGTGCGAGGAGATCCGGTTGAGCTCGCAGACGATCACGCGGATGTACTCCGCGCGCTCGGGGACCTCGATGTTGGCCAGCTTCTCGACCGCCCACGCGTACGCGCAGTTGCAGTTCATCGCCGCGAGGTAGTCGAGCCGGTCCGTGAAGGGCATGAACTGGGCGTAGGTGAGGCGCTCGCCGATCTTCTCGAGGCCCCGGTGGAGGTAGCCGACGTCGGGGCGGGCGTTCGCCACGACCTCGCCGTCGGTGCGCAGCTCCACCCGGAGCACCCCGTGGGTGCTCGGGTGCTGCGGCCCCATGTTGATGGTCATTTCCTGGGTCGGCAGCGCTTCCGCGCGGGCCCGTGCGTTGGCGTCCACGGCGCTCATACCTTGATCCCGTGGTAGAACTCCGGGTATTTGTAATCCTTGCGGAGCGGGTGCCCCGGCCAGTCCTCCGGAAGGAGGATGCGCCGCAGATCCTTCGACCCCTCGAAGACGATCCCGTACAGGTCGAACGCCTCGCGTTCCATGAAGTTGGCCGCGGGCCAGACGGCGTCCACGCTCGGAAGGGACGGCGCGTCCTTCGGGAGGAACGCCTTGATCCCGATCCGGTGCTTCGCCCCGAGCGAGTGGAGGTGGTAGGCGACGGCGAACCGGTCCTTGTAGTCCACGCCCGACAGGCACATGAGGGAGTCGAACGCGAGGGCCGGGTCGTCCCGCAGGAACCGGGCCACGTCGAGGACCGATTTCGGGGAGACGACCACGAAGGCCGGCCGGAACCCCTCTCCCTGGAGCTCGACGACGGCGTCGCCGAAGCGCGCCTTCAGGGCATCGAAGATGTCTTTCGGTTCCACTGGTTGCCTTTACGCCTTCGCCGCGAAATTTCTCTTCTGCATGATGATCTTCTGGAGTTTCAGGAACCCGTCGATGAGCGCCTCGGGGCGCGGCGGGCACCCGGGTACGTAGACGTCGACCGGGATCAGCAGGTCGACCCCCTTGACCACGCAGTACGAATCCTTGTAGAAGGGGCCGCCCGTGTTGGCGCACGATCCCATCGAGAGCACGTACTTGGGCTCGGGCATCTGGTCGTACAGCCGTTTCACCCGCTCGGCCATCTTGTGGGTGATCGTCCCGGCGACGATCATGAGGTCGGACTGGCGGGGAGTGGCGCGGAAGACGGCGCCGAACCGGTCGAGGTCGTACCGCGACGCGCCCGTCTGCATGAGCTCGATGCCGCAGCACGCCGTGGCGAACAGCAGGTACCAGAGGGACGACTTCCGGCTCCAGTTGATGAACAGGTCGGCGCTTCCCACCAGGATGTTCGCCTCGGGGCCGACGGAACCCGGAGGGGCGGCAGGCGCGGGAGCGGCGTGGGCCGGGTCGTTGCTCATTGCCCTTCCTTCGGGACCGGGTTCTTCTGCAGGGTGCGCACCCACTCGAGGTCGCCTTCCTTCCACAGGTAGGCGAGGCCCGCCAGCAGAATCACGATGAAGATGAACGCTTCGACGAAGGCGAGCAGGCCGAGGCGCTGGAAGACGACCGCCCACGGGTACAGGAGAGCCACTTCCACGTCGAAGACGATGAAGATGAGGGCGACCACGTAGAAGCGGATGTTGAACTGGACCCAGGAGGCGCCGAACGGGACCTCGCCGCACTCGTACGTGGAAAGCTTCACCGGGGTGGGGTCGCGGGGCTGGAGAAGGCGGGAAACCCCGAGCAGGAGCGCCACGGTCACCGCGCCCAGTATAATGAAAACGAGGACAGTCGCGAACCCGGTCAGCATCCGGAGTGCACCGCCTTCACGTTCTTGGAGTGTCGCAGGAGATCCCGCCTGTATACAATCGACACTATACATTACCCGGGAAAATCCCCAAGTCAATCAAAAAAACCGTCGCCGGCGCCTTTCGCCTCGTGGAGGGTCCGTCGGGGATGGGGCGCCGCTCCCGGAAACGCCGCTGCGCCCCTTCGTATATAATAACACCCATGGAAGACCGCAGGAGCCGGGGCCGGCCGATTCTTCTGGCGCCCGCCGGGAGCGGCGCCGCGGTGGCGGCCGTCCTCGCGGCGGGAGCGGACGCGGTCTACGCGGGAGCCGGCGCCTGGGGCCGCGGCGGGGCGCGGACGGGGCTCGCCGAGGCGGAGATCTTCGCCGCCGTCGCCGAATGCCGGG
>JBLNEU010000347.1:0-3259 GCA_050263015.1 Deltaproteobacteria bacterium
CGAGGACGACGAAGACGACCTTGTACCGCCCCCAGGCAAGGGGGAGGAAGCTGAAGACGGCGTCGCCGCCCGCCGCAACGGAGATCGTGATCGTCAGGACGTAGTCGATGACGAGGGCAGACCCCGAGAGGACCCCGGCTTTCTGCCCGAGAAGCTTGGAGGCCACGATGTACCCGCCCCCCCCGGACGGGAACGCCTCGATGATCTGGGCGTAGCTCCCCGAGATGATGAAGACGGTCACGACGGTGGCAAGGGCGACGAAAATGGCGAGGACGGTGTGACCCTGGAGGGCGAGGAAGGCCTCCTCCGGCCCGTAGCAGGAGGAGGAGATCCCGTCCGCGCCGAGTCCCACCCAGGCGAAGAAGGCGACGAGGGAGATGTTGTGGAAGAGTTTCGGGTCGAACAGGTCGCGCGGGGCGCCGAAGAGGAATCGCTTGGCGCGCCGATAAAGTGAGTTGTTTTCCATATGGATTGGCGGGCCGCCGGGCGCCGGCGGGCCGCTCGGAACGATTATAGTCCGGCCGGGCCCTCCCGAACCAACCAAAAAAAGCGGGGACCCTGGGATACCAAGGCCCCCCTCAACGGGTTGGGTTGACGCCTCGCCGTCTTTCCCTGTACTCCACTCATCGGACGGACGGTGCCGGAACTTTAACCCGGTCCCGGCCGCTCAGAAATTCATCTCCTCCTCCGAATGCGGCATGGTATACAGCAGGACCACGAGGTTGTGCAGCCGCCCCGCCTGGTCGTTGACGAAGTTGCGGTACACGACGGCGCGCTCGAACCCGAGCTTTTCCAGGGCCCTGATGGCACCCTGCTGCTCCTCGATCACCTCGGCCATGATGTGGCGCAGGGCCGCCTTCTCCCCGAGGTGGCGCATCTCGCGGAGCATCGCGGTTCCGAGGCCCCGGTGCCGAAAGTCGGACGCGATCTGGATCCGGATCGTCCCGACCCGCTGCTTCCACCCGGACCGGTTGCGGTGGAGCGTCGCGTCGCCCACGACGCGGTCGCCGTCCAGAGCCAGGATCGGGAGGATCGTCTCGTAATCGAGCGCCTCGGCCCACCGGACGACCACTTCCTTCCGGTCCACGTCCGCCCGGAAGTACATCTTGTCGTCCGGCGGGATCCGGTGGAAGAACTCCCAGAGACGGTCCGCATCCTCCCGGACCATCGGGCGGAACGACAGCCGGGTCCCGTCGCGCAGCGCCACCTGCTTCGGATACCGATCCAGCGGGATCATCACCTTCCCCCTTTCATAATCCCTCACCGTTCACCACTCGTCCCGGAACGGCACTTCCACTGCGTCGTACCACTCCGCGAAATCCATCGGGTCGTGCGGCGGCAATCCCTTCTCGTGCAGGAGATCGTCGATCGTCCTGTGAGCGTACGACAGGGCGTGGTCCATCAGGCGAAAGAGGTCCGGCGACTCGTCGCCCGGGTCCACGGCCTCGAATGACTCGACCGCCTTCTCGAGATCGCGCCGCGCGGCGGGAAGGTCCTTGCGCCCGAGGGCCTGGGCAACGGCGCTCAAGTGCCGGCCGAGCTGGTGGTAGGCCCGGCGGATGTCGATGGAGGAGGCCTCGATCTTCCGCCAGGGGCCGAAGTAGAGCCGGTCGTGTCCGGATCGCAGCTCCGCGTATGCAAGCTCCTCGTACGGGCAGACGACCTTCCCGCCGGAATGCGCGAGCGCCCTTCGGGAGTCGTACGTCAGCTCCGCCCCGCAGGCGGAGCAGGTCATGCGGGAGAGGGGCACGCGAAAATTATAGCCGAATCCCCGCGGCGCGATGTACAAAGGAAGAGAGCGCGTCTTTCGCCGGCCGGACACGCGGGCCGGCGACGCGTGCGTCGCACGGGGGGGGAATACGATGAGCGCCGTGGCCATCGAAAGGTCCGGCAGCGTGGCCGTCGTCAGGATGAACCGGCCCGACCGGATGAACGCGTACGACTTCGAGATGGGAAAGGAGCTCCTGGAGGGCGTCCTGGCGCTGGCGGGCGATCCCCGCGTGCGCTGCATCGTCCTGACCGGGACGGGGAAGGCGTTCTGCGCCGGCGGCGACGTGACGATGATGGGGACCTTCACGGAAGGGGCGGAGGCCCGGTTCCTCGAGCTGACGGTCCGGCTGCACGCCTTCATCGCCTCGCTGCGGCGCTGCCCGAAGCCGGTCATCTCCGCCGTCAACGGGGTCGCGGCCGGGGCCGGGTTCTCCTTCGCGCTGGCGGGCGACATCGCCGTCGCCGCGCGGTCGGCCCGGTTCACGCTGGCGTACCAGAACATCGGGCTGTCGCCCGACGGCGGCGCCTCCTACTTTCTGGCCCGGACGCTCGGGACGCAGCGGGCGATGGAGCTGACGCTCACGGGGCGGACGCTGTCGGCGGAAGAGGCGGCGGCCTGGGGGCTCATCCAGAAGGTGTTCCCGGACGAGACGTTCGAGGCGGAGGTGGCGGCCCTCGCGGCGTCCATCGCCACGGGCCCGACGCTCGCCTACGCGAAGGCGAAGGAGCTGTACAACCGCGCCCTTTGCCAACCCCTCGAGGCCCACATGGAGGACGAGCGCCAGCGCATCGCGGCGTCGTCGGCGACCGCCGACTTCCGCGACGGGATCCGCGCGTTCCTGGAGAAACGGAAGCCGGAGTTCGGGGGAAAGTAAGGCCGGGCGCAGAGCGGGTGCAACTGGGCTGCAGTCACATCGGCGGCGCGGCCTCGATAAGATCGTGGTCCTCGGAGCTGAGCGGCCTCCCGGCAAGGCGCCGGTAATGAGCTCGGAAAGTCCTGGCGGTACGGTCCCAGGAAAAAGCGGCAACGTTTCGAGCGCCACGTTTCGCGAGGCGATCCCGAAGTTCTTCGTCCGTCCAAAGTTTCGCAATAGCACCCGCAATTTCGCGGGGGTCCTCGGGGTCGAACACGAGAGCCGCATCCCCCGCCTGTTCCGGAAGCGACGTCACTCGGGAGCAGGCGGCCGGCGCTCGGGCGAGGAATGCCTCCCATAGGGGAAAACTGGCGGCCTCGAACAGCGTGGGAACGACCACACAGCGGCAGAGGCGATACAGACATTGGAGGTCGAGAGTGTCGACGTATCCGAGGAACCGCACGCGGTCGGCCAGGTCCAGCGCGGCAGCCCGCCGCCGAATCTCGGCGTAATGGGCGGTCGCGGCGCCGGTAAACACCGCGGTGACATGGAGCCCGTTCGTGTCGCGCAGGATAGCCAAGGCCTCGAGCAACCCGACGTGGTTCTTGTGGGGCCACGTGGCGGCGGGATAAAAG
>JBLNEU010000348.1:0-9020 GCA_050263015.1 Deltaproteobacteria bacterium
GGCCCGCGGGCCCTCCCCCCACGACGACGACGTCGTTCATCGGGCCCGACCTTTCGTTTCCGGCGTCCTTCCACTATACCATTTCCCTGTTGACAGGGCAGACGGTCTCCCCTATATTCATTTATTCCCAACGATATCGGACGGAGGTCTGCCCAAATGTATGCCGTGGTCCGCACCGGGGGAAAGCAGCTGCGCGTCGCCCCCGGCGACGTCGTCAAGGTCGAGAAGCTCGCGGTCGCACCCGGCGAAACCGTGGAGCTCACCGACGTCCTCCTCGTCTCGTCCGACAAGGGAACGACGGTCGGGACCCCCAACGTTCCGAACGCGAAGGTGGTCTGCTTGTCCCTCGGGGACGGCAAGGCCAGGAAGATCGTCATCTACAAATACAAGCGGCGCAAGGGCTACGCCCGCAAGCAGGGGCACCGCCAGCCGTTCACGGCGCTGTCGATCAGGGAGATCCGCGTCGGCTGATCCGCCGGGAAGGAAGGTTTCCGCATGGCGCACAAAAAAGGGGTCGGCAGTTCCCGCAACGGGCGCGACAGCCAGCCCAAGATGCTCGGCGTCAAGGCGTACGGCGGGGAGACCGTGACCGCCGGATCGATCATCGTCCGGCAGCGCGGGACCGTGGTGCGGCCGGGGCAGAACGTCGGGGTCGGGCGGGACCACTCCATCTTCGCCCTGATCGACGGCATCGTCCGGTTCGAGCGCTTCGGGAAGGACCGCAGGAGGGTGTCCGTCCTCTCCCCCGCCTGAACGCCCCTCTCCACCCGAAATGCATTTCATCGACGAGGCCGCCATCACCGTCCGCGCCGGGGACGGCGGGCGGGGGTGCGTCAGCTTCCGCCGGGAGAAGTACGTCCCCCGGGGGGGGCCCGACGGCGGCAACGGAGGGCGGGGCGGCAGCGTCGTCCTCGAGGTCAGCAGCCACATGTCCACCCTCCTCGATTTCCGGTATCGCACCATTTTCAAGGCAAAGCGCGGCCAGCACGGGATGGGAAAGGGCCGGCACGGCCGCAATGCGGAGGATCTCGTGATCCCGGTTCCTCCCGGGACCGTGGTGACCGAGGATGAAACGGGCGAGGTCATGGCCGACCTCACGCGCGCCGGGGAAAAGGTCGTCGTCGCGGCCGGGGGCCGGGGCGGGCGCGGAAACGCCGTATTCGCCACCTCGACGAACCAGGCGCCCGACAACGCGGAGCCGGGCGCGCCGGGCGAGGAGCGCCGCCTCCGGCTGGTGCTGAAGATCATCGCCCGGATCGGCCTCGTCGGGCTGCCCAACGCCGGGAAGTCCACCCTGCTGTCCCGCATCTCCCGCGCCCGCCCGAAGGTCGCCGACTATCCGTTCACGACCCTGGTCCCGGTCCTGGGCGTCGTCCGCCACCGGGACGCGGAGTTCGTGGTCGCGGACCTGCCCGGGCTGATCGAGGGGGCGCACCGCGGCGCGGGGCTCGGCCACCGGTTCCTGAAGCACGCCGAGCGGACGGAGGGGCTCGTTCACGTCGTCGACGCCGCCCACTCTCCCGGGGCGCTCGTCGAGGCGTTCCGCGTCGTCCGGGACGAAATGGAGAGATTCCGGCCGGATTTCGCCGCCCGGCCCACCCTGCTCGCCTTCAACAAGATGGACGTGACGGGCGCGCGGGAGTCGGCCGAGCGCGCCCGGCGCATGTTGAATTTCCCGGAAGAGGATGCCTATTATATTTCCGCGGTCACCGGCGAGGGGATCACCGCCCTCCTGGACGGACTGGTGGCCCTCCGGAGACGTCCATCGCATGACATCTGAACAGGCGGGCATCCGCAGGGAGATCCTCCTCTCGGGGAGGATCCGGAGGATCGTGGTCAAGCTCGGAAGCGGAACCGTCACCGACGAATCCCTCGGATTGCGCGAGGCGACGATCCGGGGACTGGCCGCGCAGGTGGCGGCGCTCGGGGAGACGCGGGGAATCGAGGTCGTGGTCGTGACATCCGGGGCCGTGGCGGCGGGGCGCAGGAAGATGGGGATGGCCGACAAGCCGCGAACCGTGGCCCTGAAGCAGGCGGCGGCGGCCGTCGGCCAGACGACGCTCATGCGCGCCTACGAGCGGGCGTTCGAGAAGCGCGGGCGCAAGGTCGGCCAGCTCCTCCTCACGCACGAGGATTTCGAGAACCGGGAGCGGTACGTCAACGCCCGGAACACCATCGAGACCCTTCTCTCCCGCGGCATCGTCCCGATCATCAACGAGAACGACACCGTGGCGACCGAGGAGATCCGCCTCGGGGACAACGATCACCTCGCGTCCCTCGTGACCCAGCTCGTCGCGGCCGACCTGCTCCTCCTCCTCACGGACAGCGACGGCCTCTACACGAAGGATCCCCACCGGCATCCGGACGCCCGGCTCATCCCCGTGGTCGCCCGGATCGACGACGACGTGCTCCGCTCGGCGGGAGGCCTGCGGCGCCGGTCGGTGGGCACGGGCGGGATGGCCTCGAAGCTGTCGGCGGCCCGTCTCGTCAGCGCGTGGGGCACCCCGGTCGTCATCGCGTCCGGCCTCTCCCGGCGCACGATCGCGGACGTCCTCGCCGGCAGGGCGGTCGGGACGATCGTCCTGCCGTCGGCCCGCGGGAAGGGGCGGAGCCGGAAGATGTGGATCGCCTACGCACGGCATCCCCACGGGACGATCGCCGTCGACGACGGGGCGCGGAAGGTCCTCCTCGAGCGGGGAAAAAGTCTCCTTCCCGCCGGGATCGTGGGGGTGACGGGCAAGTTCGGACGAGGCGATGCCGTGTCGATCGGCGACCGCAAGGGGCGCGTCTTCGCGCGCGGAATCGCGGCCTGGTCCAACGAGCAGGTGGAGCGCGGGATGGGGAAGAAGAGCGCGGAGATCCGGGCGATTCTCGGGGAGGACGTCCCGCCGGAGGTCGTGCACCGGGACGACCTGACGATCCTGCGCGGCGGGGGACACTCATGACCACAAAAACAGCGGTGGAGAGCATCTGCCGGGCGGCGAAGGCCGCGTCCGCGGCGATCGGCCGGGCGGACACGGCCGCCAAGAACGCCGCGCTCGCGGCGATGGCGAAGGGACTGCGCGGCGGGGCCGGGCGCCTGAAGGAGGAGAACGGGAAGGACATGGCGGCCGGCAAGGCCAAGGGGCTCTCCGCCGCCATGCTCGACCGGCTCGCGCTCACGGACGCCCGGATCGCGCAGATGGCGGCCGGCATCGAGGAAGTGGCCGCCCTGCCCGATCCCGTCGGCGGGGTCGAGCGGATGGAGCGGCGCCCGAACGGGCTGTGGGTCGGACGGATGCGGATCCCCCTGGGCGTCATCGGGATCATCTACGAGTCCCGCCCCAACGTGACCGCCGACGCCGCCGCGCTTTGCGTGAAATCGGGGAACGCCGTCGTCCTGCGGGGCGGCTCCGAGGCGATCCACTCCAACGCCGCGATCGTCGCGGTCCTGCGCGAGGCGCTTGCGTCCGCCGGGCTGCCGGCGGACGCCGTCTCGTTCGTCGACCGGACCGACCGCGCCGCGATCGACGAAATGCTCAAGGCGGAAGAATTCATCGACCTCGTCATCCCGCGCGGCGGGGAGGGGCTGATCCGCAGCGTCGCCGAGAAATCCCGCATCCCCGTCATCAAGCATTACAAGGGGGTCTGCCACATCTACGTCGACGAGAACGCCGACCTCGCCCAGGCGATCCCGGTCTGCCTCAACGCCAAGGTCCAGCGGCCCGGCGTCTGCAACGCGATGGAGACCCTTCTCGTCCACGAAAAGGCGGCGCCCGACTTCCTCCCCGCGGCGGCGGCGGAGCTCGCCAAGCGCGGCGTGGAGATCCGCGGCTGCCCCCGGACCTGCGCGCTTGTTCCGTTCGCGAAGCCCGCGCGGGAGGAGGATTGGGGAACCGAGTTCCTCGACCTCATCCTCGCCGTGCGGGTCGTCCCGTCGATGGAGGCGGCGATGGAGCACATCCGGCGCCACGGGTCGCTCCACACCGAGGCGATCCTCACGAGGGACCACGGCCGCGCCATGCGGTTCGTGCGCGAGGTCGACTCCTCCCTCGTCCTCGTCAACGCCTCCACGCGGTTCAACGACGGCTACCAGCTGGGCCTGGGCGCCGAGATCGGGATCAGCACGACCAAGATCCACGCCTTCGGCCCGATGGGCCTGGCCGAGCTCACCACGACCAAGTTCATCGCCTTCGGGGACGGGCAGACCAGGACCTGACGTGGCGGGCCCGGGACGCAAAGCGGCGGCGCTGTTCGGGGGAACCTTCGACCCGTTCCACAACGGCCACCTCAGGATGGCCGTGGAGCTCGCGGAAACGCTCGCCCTCTCGCGCGTCGTGCTCCTGGTGGCCCGCCATCCTCCCCACAAGCCGGGGCGGCCCCTCTCGAAGGCGGATCACCGCCTCGCGATGGCGGCCGCGGCCGTGGCCGGGATTCCCGGCCTCGAAGTCTCCGACGCGGAGCTGCGCCGCGAGGGACCGTCGTACTCCCTCGACACGGTGACGGCGTTCCGGGACGCCGAGCCGGACGTCGACTGGATCTTCGCGCTCGGGGCGGACTCGTTCGCGGAGGTCTCCACCTGGCACCGCTGGCGGGAGCTGCTCTCCTCCTGCGATTTCGCGCTCCTGCCGCGCCCCGGGGCGCCCCGGTTTCCGGGGTCGCCGGCGGGCTTGCGCCTTGAAAAAGAGGAACCGCATTGCTATAGTTGGGTTGGGGAAACGTACCGCCTCCCCGCGGGGCGCAGGCTGTTCTGCCCGTCGCTTCCGGTCCTGGACATCTCCTCCAGCTCCATCAGGGAGAAAGTGCGCGGCGGGATGTGCATTCGCGGCCTCGTGCCGGGAGAGGTGGAATCGTACATCGTGGAACACGGGCTCTACGCGGGCCCCGGGGAGGACGAACGGCCATAGCGACGCGTGATATCGTCGTCCGGTGCGCCCGCCTGGCCCAGGACAAGAAGGCGGGCGACGTGCGGGCCCTGGACGTGCGGGACACCGCCACCTTCACGGACTATTTTCTCCTTTGCTCCGGGACGTCCGACCGCCAGGTCAGCGCCGTCGCGCTCCACATCGAGGAGACGCTCAAGGGAAGCGGGGTGCGGCCCCTCGGGATCGAGGGGATGCGCGAGGGCCGCTGGGTCCTCCTCGACTACGGCGACTTCGTCGTCCACGTGTTCCTGGACAGCGTCCGGGAATTTTACAAGTTCGACCGGCTGTGGGGATCCGCCCCGGAGATCCCCCTCCCCGAGGAGCGATAGAAACCCGGAGGGCACCCGCACATGGCGGTCCGTCTCCTGTTCCTTCTGTTCGTCGTCATCCTGGTCGGCTTCCTGCACATCTCGCTCCTCAACGGGCAGCACATCCAGTTCTTCTACCTCGACTCCCGCCAGGTCGAGGTCACCGTCGCCGAGCTCGCCCTGCTGTCGTTCGCCGTCGGGGCGGCAATGGTCATCCTCGGAACCCTCGTCAAGGACGTGACGGAGGCGTCCAGGTCCTGGAAGGAACGCCGGGAGAAGCAGCGTCGGGAGGCGGCGCGTGCCCGGATCGCGAAGGCGGTCGGCCTGTTCCGGCGCGGCATCCTCGACGAGGCGGCCCAGGAGCTCACCCGGAGCCTCGCCGTCAACGCCGACGACAAGGAGGCGCTCGACCTTCTCGCCGCGGTGGAGACCGAGCGGAAGAACCACCTGGAGGCGGTGAAGGCGCTGACCCGGCTCAAGCAGATCGATCCCTCGGACGCGTCGGTCTACCTCCGGCTGGCCGCGCTCTACCGGGAGATGAACGACCACGACAACGCCCTCTCCGTCCTCCGCACGATCCAGGACTCGGAGGGTGAGAACCTGCGGGCGCTGGAGGGGATCCGGGACATCCTCGTGATCCGGGGAGAGATGGTGGCCGCCTACGCCGAGCAGAAGAAGATCGTCCGCTTCAAGGGGAAGTCCGCGACTGCCGAAGACCATTCGCTCTTCACCGCCCTCCGGTACGAGAAGGCGGTCCGGCAGATGGCGGACGGGAAGACGGACGACGCCGAGCGGCGGCTGCGGGATCTCGTCAAGGAACAGCCCCGGTTCGCGGCGTCCTACATCGCCCTCTCCGAATACGAGCGCGGCCGGGGAAAGGTCGACGAGGCGACCGAGACGCTCCACCAGGGGTACCGGGCGACGCGCAACGCCGTCTTTCTCATCAAGCTCGAGGACCTGGGCGTGGAGACCGAGAGGCCCCAGGCGATGATCGGCGTTTACGCCGGCCTCGTCCGCGAGTATCCCTCGGACTACGACGTCAACCTCTTCATGGGGAAATTTCTCCTGCGCCTCGAGATGAACGACGAGGCGGTGGAACAGTTGTTGAAAGCCGAGACGCTCGACCCGGAGCGGGAATCGGTCCATATCCTCCTTGCCGAGGCGCTCCGGCGGAGGGGTCGCTACGAATCCGCCTGCCAGCATTACCAGCGCGCCTTCGGATACAAGCGGCGCTACCTCATCCCCTTCCGCTGTTCGGGGTGCGGCCAGACCACGATCAAGTGGACAGCCCGGTGCCCCGCCTGCGGCGCCTGGAATCAATTCGCCATCGATCACGGGCGGCGGGAACACGCGATCGCCGCTTCCGTCCGCTGAATCCCGGCCGCCCGAAGAGCCCCGCCGCCCCGGCATCGGGCCCGGCATCCGCGAATCCGCGCAGCGACTTCCGGGAGCCATTCGGCGCTTCCTGAACGAGTTCGGCGCCCTGGGCGCCTTTCTTTCCGTCCCGCGCGTCGACCTGTCGCCCCGGGGCGTCGATGGGTGGCCCGCCCATGACGGGCCCGTCTGTTCCCGGTGCGGCGCGTTCCTCGGGCGCAACCCCGCGGGGACGGGAAGCTGCCCGGCGTGCGCGGGGCTCTCTCTTCCCTTCGAGGCGGCGCAGTCCCTTTTCGCGTACGAGGGACGCGTCCGGGACGCGATCCGCGCCGCCAAGTACGGGGGCGGGCGGCTGGCGTGCGATGCGGTCGCCCGTCGCCTCCACGAAGCCGTCGCCGGCCGGTGGGCCGACCTGTTCCCGGACGTTTTCCGGCCGGCCGTCGTCCCCGTCCCGATCCGGCCGTGGAAATATCTTCGACGGGGCTTCAATCTCCCCGGCCTGATCGGCCACGCCCTTGCGCGCCGGTCCGGATGGCCGTTCCTGCCCCTCGTCCTTCGACGAACCCGCGAGCTCCGCCCGCAGGCGGGACTTCCCCTCGCGGCACGCGCGGCGAACGTGCGCGAGGGCTTCCGCGCGGCGCCGGGAGCGGCCGCCCCGCCCGCCATCCTACTCCTGGACGACGTCTACACGTCGGGGGCAACCGCGGCCGCATGCGCCCGCGCCTTGAAAAGGGCCGGGGCCGGAACTATAGTGGTCGTGACGGTGGCGCGCGCGGTCACCTGATTTCCCCCGCAGAGGAGCAACGATGAACCGGCCGTACCGGGCAGCAGCCCTGCAATTCGTCGTCGACATGGGCGCCGTGGACAAGAACGTCGCCCGGGCGTTCCGGCTCCTCCGGGAGGCGGCCGACGGCGGCGCGGCCCTCTGCGTGCTCCCCGAGATGTGGAGCACGGGATTCCATTACGAGCGGCTCGCGGAGCTCTGCGACTCCACCCCGGAGATCGTCGGCGACCTTCGGCGGTTCGCGGCCGAGCGGGGGATGGTGATCGCCGGGTCGCTCCCCGAGCGCGTCGGGAAGGCCGTCGCCAACACCCTGTACGTGGTCGACGCGACCGGGGCCGTGGCGGCCGCCTACCGGAAGGCGCACCTTTTCTCGCCCTCCGGGGAACACCTCCACTTCCGGCGGGGAACATCCGCGGAGATCGCCCGCACCGCCGTCGGCGCCGTCGGGCCCCTGATCTGCTACGACCTCCGCTTCCCGGAGCTCTCGCGGAAATATTTCCTCGAGGGGGCCGTGCTGTTCTGCGTCTCGGCCCAGTGGCCCTCGGTCCGCCGGGCCCATTGGAGTCTTCTGACGGCCGCCCGGGCCGTCGAGAACCAGCTCTTCGTCGTGGCGGCGAACGCGACCGGCCGCTCCGGCGACTTCCACTACGTGGGCGGCTCGGCCATCGTCTCCCCCCTGGGGGAGCGGATCGCCGACGCCGGAGAGGGCGAAGGGCTCGCGGTCGCCGAGATCGACCCTTCGGTGGTCGCGGACTTCAGAAGGAGGATCCCGTGCGGCGACGACCGGAACGAGCGCGCCTACCGGAAGACCCGGCAAGGAAAGTGATCGCCCGGCGGAACGCCGCCGCGCTCTTCTCCCGGCTGCGCCGCGCGGGGAAGCGGATCGTCTTCACCAACGGATGTTTCGACATCCTCCACGCGGGGCACGCCCGGTACCTGCGTCGCGCGGCCGCCCTGGGCGACGTCCTGGTGGTGGGGCTCAACGGCGACGGGTCCGTCCGGCGCCTCAAGGGAGAAGGGCGCCCCATCCAGAAGGCGGCCGACCGGGCGTTCCTGCTGGCCTCCCTCGGCTGCGTCTCCTACGTGGTCGTCTTCGGCGAGGACACGCCGGCGGCGCTCGTCGAACTGGTGGTCCCGCACGTCCTCGTCAAGGGAGGCGACTGGAAGGGAAAGACGATCGCGGGCGCCGACTTCGTCCGGTCCCGGGGCGGCGTGGTGCGGACGATCCGGTTCCTTCAGGGCCGGTCGACGACCTCGATCATCGCGCGCGCGGGGATCGCGGGCGCGACGGGGCGCTGATCGCGCGCGGAGCCCGCAGGCGCGCGGGCGCGCCGATCTCGCGCAGCGCCGACAGGAAGAGGGCAATCTCTTTTTTCGTGGTGAAGGGTCCGGGGCTCACGCGCACCGTCCCCTCGGGGAAGGTCCCGATCGTGCGGTGGGAGTCCGGAGAACAATGGAGACCGGCCCGGACGAGGATCCCGTATCCCGCTTCCAGCCGCCGGGCGACTTCCGCCGGATCCAGCCCGGCAACGCGGAACGAGACGACCGCGATGCGCCGCGCCGGGTCGCGCGGACCGTAGACCGCCACCCCCCGGATCCGTTCCATCCCCGCGACCATCGCGTCGACGATTTCCATTTCCTTCCGCCGGA
>JBLNEU010000349.1:0-2791 GCA_050263015.1 Deltaproteobacteria bacterium
CCGAGTGGGAGAAGGACGGCGCCCTGTCGGTCCCGGCCGCAACGCCCGTCCGGGTCCTGCGCGAGGAGTACGGGATCGACATCCCGGCGGGCGCCACCTACGAGACCGCGGGCGGGTATGCGCTGGACTGCCTCCAGTACGTGCCGGAAGGGCAGGTGACCTTCCGCGCCCACGGGTACAGGGTCACGGTGGCGGAGACCGAACGTTTCCGGATCCGGCGGCTGCGCTTCGAGAAGGCGGCGCCTACCGGAACGACATGATCTCGCCGGCGGGCCTGCGGGGCGGCTTGGGAGGGAGGACGTCGGGCTTTCCCACCGCGATCACCGCGAGGAGCTCCTCGGGGAACCGGACCGAGAGCGCCGACTCGAGCTCGGGCTTGGCGATCAGGGGGCCCGTCATCCAGCAGGCGCCGTAGCCGAGCGCGTGGGCGGCCAGGAGAAACTGGGTGATCGACGCCGCCACGCTCTGCAGCCCCGCGTTGACCTGGTAGCGCCGCACCTTGAGCCGCTCCGGGTCCTTGTCCCTGAGCAGCTTGTCCGTCGAGGATTCGTACGGCGACCCGATGACGCAGACGGCGGCGGGCGCCCCGATGAAGAGGTTGTGGTAGTTGACCTTGTCCGGGGGGACGTCCTTGCCCGTCACGCGCGCGTAGATCTCGTCGACGATCCCCTTCATCGCGGACAGGAGGGCGCGGTCCTCGACGACCAGGAAGCGGACGTTCTGCGCGTTTCCGGCGGAGGGCGCCCAGGTTGCGGCCTCCGCCATCCGGAGCAGCTTCTCGCGGGGAACGGCGTCCTTGCGGAACTTCCGGACGCTCTGGCGCCCCTTCATGGCCGTGAAGACGTCCATCCCGACCCTCCTTAAGGCGTTATTGTTCAGGGGGCGAGCAGGAGCAGCTCCGCGCCCTTGTCCCTTCCGCCGGCGTTGACGAGCACCCGGCCCGGAGCGAAGCGCCCGGCGCCGACGAGGGCCGCCTGGATCTCCTCCGCCGTCTTCGGGGCCGGCGCGGCGACGATCACGGATGCGGAGGGCAGGTCGCCCGCCGCCTTCCCGATCTCCGCGATCAACGCCTTCAACGGGCCCGGGAGATCCCCCGTTCCCGACGGCCGGCCGAGGAGCCGTTCGGGGACGACGATCCGCAGCGCCGGCCCGAGAGACGCGACCGTGACGCCCGGCGCGGCGCTCCCGGCCGCCTCCGCGAGGGCCGCGAGGCGGTCGTCGCGCCGCTTCGCCTCCTGGCTCCGCTCGTCCGTGAGGCGCTCCACGCGCCCGAGCAGGATGTCCCGCTCCTTCCTCAGCGACGCGGCTTCCGGGGTCGTCTCGGCCTTGCGCCTGAGGTCGGCGACCAGGACCTCCCGGTCGGCGGCCTCCTTCCTGAGCTTTTCGACCTCCGCCTCGAGGGCCTGCCCCTTGACGCTCAGGTCCTGGATCCTCTTTCCGGTGGCCTTCTCCTTCTCGAGCAGCTCCGAGATCAGCTGTTCCCGCGTGATGCGGGTCCCCTCGTAGTTCTTCCGCGCCGACGCGAGCTCGTCGCTCATTCTCCGGATGTCCTGGTCCTGCGCGGCGCCGCGCGCGGACAGGGCGGCCGCATTCTCCTTTTCGTCGGAGAGCTGCTTCCGGAGCGCCTCGGCCTGGGCCGCGAACTGGTTCTTCTCCTTGCTGGCGGCCGCGAGCGCTTCCCGCAGGGCGTCCGCCTCGCGGCTCTTCGTCTCGTAGGTCGTCCCGGTGACGAGGCAGCCGCAGGCGATGCCGGAGAGCGCGATCACCGATGCCGCTGCCCGCAATCCCTTGAAAGACACTCATTTCCCCCGGAGTGGGTTCCCGCCGCAAGGCATTAATCATTTTACTTTCCGGCCCCCTTTTAATAAAGTTGAAACTGATCGAAGATCGGGTCGAAAGGGCCGGGGCATTCCGTCGCGCGCCCGTCTCCGCGGTCGCGCCGCCGGCGGATCAATCCAAAAAAGGCGTCACGGGGAGGAATCGGGATGGAATCGCGTGCACGGGTGAAGCGGGGTGCGGCGCTCGTCGCGGCGGGAGTCGTGGTTCTCGCTGCCGCATTGGGGGATGCGGCGGAAAAGCGGGGGGGGAAAGGGGAGAGCCCGCACGCCCGGAAGGACCAGAAGGCGTGCATCGTGTGCCACGTCTCGCAGCCCGCGGAGGGGTCCGCTCCCGCGAAGGAGAGCAACCTCCGGTTCGGGGGCGATATCGTCGCCCTCTGCTCGTCCTGCCACGAAGGGTACAAGCACATGCACCCGGTCAAGATCGCCGTCGCCCCGGACATGAAGTCGCCCGAGGATCTCCCGCTCGACAAGAACGGCAAGATCACCTGCATCACGTGCCACGATGCCATGGAGGCATCCGGCGTCCATCGCAAGCGCAAGCTCGTGGGGCGCGCTCTCTGCCTGAACTGCCACGTCGATTCCGACATCCTCGCGCAGGTCAACTGGTACCCGACCCACCTGGCGAAAGGCGAGCAGGGACGCCTGGAGCTCAAGGTGGTCGAGTTCCGGATCGTCGGGAAGAAGACGTACCTGGGCGATTCCGTCCTGCTCTACTATTACGCGAAGGACGTGGACACGGGGCAGATCTCGTTCGGGACAAACGTCCTTTACGACGACGGGAGCCACGGCGACCGCACCCCCCGCGACTCCATCTACACGCTCATCGAGAAGGCGGACAAGATCGAGAAGAAGAAGCGGGTCGTCTACACGGGATGGACGCTCGATGCCAACGGCCGCCGGAGCAACACGGTGACCCTCGCCGTGGAATACGAATAACCCCGGAACGGAGA
>JBLNEU010000350.1:0-10856 GCA_050263015.1 Deltaproteobacteria bacterium
GCGTGAAGATCAACATCGTGGACACCCCGGGCCACGCCGACTTCGGGGGGGAAGTCGAGCGGACGCTGAAGATGGTCGACGGCGTCCTCCTGCTCGTCGATGCCTCCGAGGGGCCCTTGCCGCAGACCCGCTTCGTGCTGAAAAAAGCGCTCGAGCGCGCGCTCCCCGTCGTCCTCGTCGTGAACAAGATCGACCGCCCGGACGCGCGGGTCGGCGAGGTGGTGAACGAGGTCTACGACCTGTTCATCGACCTCGACGCCACGGAGGAGCAGCTCGACTTTCCCATTCTCCTGGCGAACGCGAGGGCCGGCACGGCCCGGGAAAAGGACGGTCCGGACAGCCGCGACCTCCGCCCGCTCTTCGATCGGATCCTCTCGCGCATCCCGCCCCCGGCGGGCGACCCGGGAGCCCCTCTCCAGTTCCTCGTCACGAACCTCGATTACAGCGACTACGTCGGGCGGCTCGCGGTGGGCCGCGTCTTCCAGGGGACTCTCCGGGCCGGGGAGACGGTCTCGGTCTGCGGGAAGGACGGGGCGCTGGAGAAGGTCAAGGTCACGATGCTCTACGCTTACGAGGGGCTCGCGCGCAAGGAGGTCCCCGAGGCGGCGGCGGGCGACATCGCGGCCCTGGCCGGCGCGGAACGGGCGACCATCGGGGACACGGTGTCGGAGGCCGAATCGCCCGTTCCCCTGCCCCGGATCGCGGTCGACGAGCCGACCGTGTCGATGGTCTTTTCGATCAACACCTCCCCGTTCGCGGGACAGGAGGGAAAGCTCGTCACCTCCCGCAACGTGCGGGCCCGGCTCGAGAAGGAGCTCCTCGGAAACGTGGCGCTGCGCGTCGACTTCTCGGGGACCGACGCGTTCACGGTGATGGGACGGGGAGAGCTCCAGCTCGCGATCCTCATCGAGATGATGCGGCGCGAAGGGTTCGAGCTGTCCGTGTCGCGCCCCGAGGTGGTTACGAAGACCGAAGGCGGGGTGCTCAAGGAGCCGGTGGCGCTCCTGTTCGTGGACATTCCCGAGGCCTACCTCGGGGCCGTCACGCAGAACCTGGGGGCGCGGCGCGCCAGGATGGTCAAGATGGTCAACCCGGGCCAGGGACGGGTCCGGCTCGAGTACCGCATTCCGTCCCGGGGGCTCATCGGGTTCCGCTCCGAATTCCTCACCGAGACGCGGGGCACGGGGCTCCTGAACCACCTTTTCGACGGCTACGAGCCGTGGCAGGGGGCGATCCGGGAGCGCGCGGCCGGCGTGCTCGTGGCCGACCGGGAAGGGCGGACGACGGCCTACGCCATCTTCCACCTCCAGCCCCGCGGAACGATGTTCGTCGGCGAGGGGGAGCGCGTGTACGAAGGGATGATCGTGGGCGAGAATTCCCGGCCCGTCGACATCGACATCAACGTGACCAAGGAAAAGAAGCTCACCAACATCCGCGCCGCGGGCGCCGACGAGGCGCTGCGCCTCGTTCCACCGAGGATCCTGTCCCTCGAGGCGGCCCTCGAGTTCATCAACGAGGACGAATGGGTCGAGGTGACGCCGAAGTCGATCCGGCTCCGCAAGAGAGTCCTTTCGGCGGCGCGACGGCCGAAGCGGCGCGAATAGTCCGGCGCATTCGCCGCCAAGAATGTAAATTTCCTGTGGAAAACCGCCTCGGGGCGAGGCGATAATCAATAAAACCATTTTTGATGCGGGGAGAGCGACGATGCCGAACGCAAGGCCGGGCAAAAGCCGGAACGATTCCGGAAGCGCGCTGACCAGGGCCCTCCGGCTCGAAGTGACGGGAAGGAGATATTACGCGGCGGCGGCGGCCAAGTGCGCCGATCCGTTCGCGAAGTCTGTGTTCGAGTTCCTGGTCAGGATGGAGGAGGGGCACATCCACGACATCCGCGCGATCGCGAAGACATTGGCCGAGGAGGGGAAGTTTCCCGCCGTCTCGACCGCGCCCCACGATGCCCGGATGCGGATGTTCAAGCGGGAGTCGAGCCGGATCCGGAAGGAGAAGACGGTGTCCGGCGACGCCGCGTCGGCGATGCGGAAGGCGCTCGGCATGGAGGCCCAGGGGCGGGAGATGTACCTCCGGATCTCGAAGGGAGCGTCCCACCCGCAGGAGAAGAAGTTCTTCAGGCAGCTGGCGGCGGAAGAGGACACCCATTTCGCGATCATCTACGAGTACCTCGACTACCTGGAGGCCCAGGGCCTCCGGATGCAGGAGTAGCGGCTCCGCGATGACGATGCGGGCGCGGTTCCGTCCGGTCATCCGGGCCGCGGCGACGGTCGCCGCGGGCCTGGCGTTCGCCGCCGCCTGGGCGGACGTATCCGCGCAGGCCGCGACCCGTGCCGCGCGGCCCGTGGCCGCGGCGGAAGGAGGGAACCTCCAGTTCGCGGTCCCGCCGCCGCCGTTTTCGGAAGGGATCTTCCCCTGCTCGGAGTGCCACAGGGACATGACGCCGAACCCGAGGAGGCGGGAGCTCAAGGACGAGCACACCAACATCGTCCTGAACCACGCCCAGGGACAGCGGTGGTGCCTCGACTGCCACGATACGTCAAACCGCGACAAGCTTCGACTCGTCTCCGGGGAGAAGATCGACTTCTCCGAGTCTTACCGGCTGTGCGGCCAGTGCCACGGGGACAAGTTCCGCGACTGGAAGGTGGGCGTCCACGGGAAGAGGACCGGGGAGTGGAACGGGAGGAAGCAGTACCTGTTGTGCGCGCACTGCCACAACCCGCACGATCCGCGGTTCAAGCCGATCAAGCCGCTGCCGCCGCCCGTGCGCCCGGAGCACATCCGGTGACCGCGGGGCGGGCGGGGGAACTCCGCAGGGAGAGATGCAGATGAAGGACCGGGACACGGAGACGCGGGAAAAGCGCGTCTTCGCGCTTTCGCGCCGGAAGGCGCTCAAAGGACTGGCGCTGGGGCTCGGGGCCCTCGCGCTCCCGGGGAAGGACGCCCCGGCGTCCGTGTGGGAATCGTTCTTCCGGAAGAATTTCCGGGAGCTGTCCCGCGAGGAGATCCGCGGCATGCTGGCCCGCATGGAGCGGGATTACAGCGCGCGCTTCAGGAAGGCGGTCAAGGTCAAGGCGACCCCGCCCATCGAAGGCGTCCTGTACGGCTACGGCCTGGACCTGTCACGCTGCATCGGCTGCCGGCGGTGCGTGTACGGCTGCGTGGCGGAGAACAACCAGTCGCGCGATCCCCAGATCCACTGGATCCGCGTCCTCCAGATGAACAAGGAGAAGGGCGTCGACATCGAGGAGTCGGAGGCGTACTACAATCCGTCGCTGGTCCCCGAGAAGGGGCACTTCTACATGCCCGTCCAGTGCCACCACTGCCGGCTCCCTCCGTGCGTCAAGGTGTGCCCGGTCCAGGCGACGTGGAAGGAAACCGACGGGATCGTGGTCGTCGACTCGAACTGGTGCATCGGCTGCCGCTACTGCATGGCGGCGTGCCCGTACGCGGCGCGGCACTTCAACTGGAAGAAGCCGGGCCTCCCGGCGGAGGAGATGAACCCGGAGACGCACTACCTGGGGAACGCCCCGCGGCCGGTCGGCGTCGTCGAGAAGTGCTCCTTCTGCATCCAGCGCGTCCGCGAGCAGCCGGGACGGTACCCGGCGTGCGTGGAGGCGTGCCCCACGGGGACGCGCAAGTTCGGGAACCTTCTCGACCCGGAGAGCGAGATCCGCTACATCATCGAGAACAAGCGGGTGTTCATCTTCAAGGAGGACCTGAACACGCAGCCGCAGTTCTACTACTTCTACGCCACGTGATCCGGGGACGCCGATGAAGAAGATCTGGGAGTTCTTCAAGGGGACGCTGGTCCTCGTGGTCCGGGGAGGGACGGGGTATTACGCCTGGCTCGCCGTGCTCCTGGGCTTGATGGTCCTCGGCGGGATCGCGTACGTCTACCAGCTCTCGAACGGCCTCATCGTGACCGCGATGAGGGACCAGGTGTCGTGGGGCTTCTACATCTCCAACTTCACGTTCCTCGTCGGCGTGGCGGCCGCGGCGGTCCTGCTCGTCATCCCGGCGTACGTCTACCACTGGAAGCCGATCAAGGAGATCGCGGTGCTCGGGGAGATGCTCGCCGTCTCCGCGATGGTCATGTGCCTGCTCTTCGTCACCGTGGACATCGGGCGGCCCGACCGGTTCTGGCACCTGATCCCGAAGGTGGGGATCCTCAATTTCCCGCAGTCGCTGCTGGCGTGGGACGTGGTCGTCCTGAACACCTACCTCGTCCTCAACCTGACGGTCGCCGTCTACATCCTCTACAACCTCTACCACCGGCGGGAGCCGAGCAAGTCGTTCACGACGCCCCTCATACTCTTCTCCATCCCCGCGGCCGTCTCCATCCACACGGTGACCGCGTTCCTGTACAACGGGCTCGGCGCGCGCCCGTTCTGGAACGCGTCGATCCTCGCCCCGCGGTTCCTGGCATCCGCGTTCTGCTCGGGGCCGGCGTTCATGATCGTCCTGTTCCAGCTGATCCGGAAATACACGAAGACGGAGATCAAGGACGAGGCGCTCTTCAAGGTGGCCGAGCTCATCGCCTACTCGATGTTCATCAACCTGTTCCTCCTCGGGGCGGAGGTCTTCAAGGAGTATTACTCCAACACCGTCCACCTCGCCCCGATGAAATACCTCCTGCAGGGGTGGCACGGCCACAACTCCCTGGTCCCGTACATCTGGACCGCCATGATCTTCAACGTGACCGCGTTCCTGCTCTTCCTCATCCCGCAGACGCGGGAGAACTACGTGACGCTCAACATCGGGTGCCTCCTCATCTTCGTCGGCGTCTACATCGAGAAGGGGATGGGGCTCGTCATCCCGGGGCTCGCCCCCGACGTCCTGGGCGAGATCTACGACTACTCCCCGACCGGGACCGAGCTGCTCCTGTCGCTCGGGATCTGGGCGACCGGCCTCTTCGTCTACACGATGCTCCTGCGGGTGGCGATCCCGATCCTCAACGGCGATTTCCACGTGGGGGACGACGGTGTGACCCCTGTCATCGCCGACGACCGGTTCTTCGTCCGCCGGCCCGGTTTCGTCTCCCGGGAATCCGCCCCGGAGCGCTGAGTCTCGCCAGGGGAAAGTCTCCGGGCCTTACCTCCCCGATATAGAACGGTTTTCCCGTCATTTCCACGCGGGGATTTTTCCGAATCCGCCGGTCCGGCGGGCCTATCTAAAGAAGGAACGCCAGGCACGAAACGGGGCGCCCGCTCCGTTCTTGGGACGGGGAGGTGGGACTGTGAACAACAGGCCGATCCTGCTCGCCATCGGGATCGTCGTGGCGATCTTCTCCATCACAGCGGGAATCCGGGTGGAGCCGCTGGTCTTCCGCGTTTCGGGGGGTCTTTCCCCCGCCGTCGGGGCCGCCGGCGAGGTACGGATCGAAGCCCCGAAGCGCCCGGGGATCGTCCGGCAGGTCACCGCCTACAACGTCGGCGTGAGTGAGCAGACGAGCGACTCCCCGTGCATCGGGGCGTCGGGCAAGGACCTTTGCCGGCTGGTCGCCGAGGGACAGAACGTCTGCGCCGCCAACTTCGTCGACCTGGGGACGGTCCTGCACATTGCCGATTACGGCGAGTGCGTGGTGCTGGACCGGATGCACCGGCGGTTTTCCGACCGCGTCGACATCGCGATGAGGGAGGACGCGATCGACGAGGCGGTCGAGTTCGGCCTCCAGCGCCGGCAGGTCGAAGTGATGGACTGATCGCCGCGGACGCGCGCTGCTCCGCCCGTCGGGGTCAATCCGACAGGGAAAACCGGACCCCGTTGGCCGAAAGAAAGGACGCGATGATCTCGGGGTGGACCCCCACCCCCACGTGCAGGAAATGCTTCTCCGCCGCCCGCTTTCCGCTGGCGCCGATCGTGCGCCCGCAGCACCCGAACGGGCGGAAATCGGTCCGGCTCTGCACCGCCCACACCGTTCCGGCCGCGTCGAATATGGGACCGCCGCTCTGACCCGTGAGCCCGGGAGACGAGGTCTCCACGAACTTGATGTCGTACTTCCCGTCGCCGGAACGCCCGGCGGAGAGCGTCCGCGTGTACATCCCTTCGATCGGGAAATGCGTCAGCGACAGGGCCGCGGGCGGCAGCTCGAAGGCGTTTTCGTCCGCCCGGAACGTCGCCGCGATCTCCTGGAACGGGTAGCCGAGCTTGCAGAGACTCGTGCCGACGTCGAGGCAGGCGGGATTCTTGAAGGAGGCGTAGACTTCCGCGGGACCGGGGACGAACGGCTCGAGTCGACCGACGGCGAGGTCCGCCTCGGGAAGGCGCATCACGTCGCGGATCCGGACGCCGTCGCCGCCCCACCAGAAGGTGTGGTGGGTGATCCACCGGGGATCGGCCGGCAGCCGGAAGATCTTCCTGCGCCGCGCCTCGGCGGAGATGCGGGGATCCTGCTGGATCGCCGCGATCCGTCCGTAATGTTCGGCGATTTCGTCCGCGTGCCGGATGGAGTCGTCGTACGACCGGAAGAGGTGGTTCGCGGTCGCGATCCATCCCTCCTCGTTGATCACGACGAAGGCGCCGCAGCCGCACTCGATCGTCCCGTCGAACCGACGCCTCAGGATGACGACGGGCCGGGTGTAACGGACGGCCAATCGGAACGCGCGAGCGAACACGGGACGCTCTCGGCTGCTGTGGGGGCGGGTTCGATTGACCTGACGACGCGTCGCGGAAGCAACGTCTTCTGAATCACATCCTACAGGGGAATCCGGCCGGGGGCAAGCGGGAAGGTCGGGGGAAGGTCGGGGCCCCGCGCGGGCTATCTGGCGGGGGCGGCGGGGGCTTCCGCGGGGATCGTGATCAGGGTCTCCCGGACCGACCCGTCGGACGCGAGATCCACCCGGTAGAACCCGTACCGCTGGAAGGGGAACATCGGGGCGCCGCCGCCGCCCGATACGATCACCTTGATGCCGTTCCATTCCTCCACCAGGTGCATGTGTTCGTGGCTGCACAGCACGAGGTCCACCTTGTGGCTCGAGAGGATCTGGCGGAGTCTCTCGCTCTGGTCCTGGTACTGTCGCTTCATCCCGTGAGCGACGATGGTGTCCGTCAGCGGGGGGGCATGCATCGCCACGACGAAAAAGCGGATCCCGTTCCCGCTCTTGGGGTGACGCGAGAGCTCCCGGTCCAGCCATTCGAGCGTGCCCTTCGGAAACCGCCCCCCGGCATTATCGAGGACGACGAAGTGGGCGTTCTTGCGGGTGAAGGAGTACGAGGAGCCGGGCAGTCCGAAGAACGCCGCGAACTCCTTTGCCGTGCCCCCGCGGACCTCGTGGTTTCCGATCACGACGTGGAGCGGCTTGGGGAAGCCCGCGGTGCGCCGCCGGAACGATTTCCACGATTTCGTCCCGCCCGGCCTTTCCAGGTCCCCGGTGTGGATCAGGAACTCCATGTCCGAATCGGCCACCGTGGCGAGGATGCGGGTGAATACGCCGTTCCTGTCGTCCCGGGTGTCCCCGACGACTCCGAACGACCAGCCGAACGCCGCGGACGCCCACGCGAGGGCCGCGGCGGCGAGGAGGATGACGAACGATTTCCGCCGCATCGAGATATTCTACTCCGTCCGGCGGAGCTCGGGGTACCGGGCGGACACCGCGAGCGCGCCGAGGAGCGCCGCGACCGACAGCGCGGCGAGCGCGACCGGGGCCGTGAACGCCTGGGCGAGCAGGCCCGCGAGAAGCCCGCCCACCCGCATCAGGCCAAGGAGCAGGCAGACGTAGATCGCCATCACCCGGCCGCGAAGGTTGTCGGGTACGAGGGACTGGATCAGCGAGTTCGCGGGTGCGTTCTGGATGACGAACGCGAACCCGACGGCCGCGAGGAGAAGGAGCGACAGCGGGTAGCTCCGGGAGAGGGCGAAGGCGAGGAGCAGGACGGGAAAGGCGAAGCTCCCCGCGGTGAGCAGCGCCCCCTTGCGCCGGGAGCCCCTGGCCGACGCGGCGTGAAGCGATCCGAGCACGGCCCCGACTCCCGCGGCGGACATCAGCGCCCCGTACGCCCCGGCATCCCGCCCCAGGATCTCCTTCGCGAAGACGGGGACGAGGACGTAGTACGGCATGGCGAGGAGGGACGAGAGCGAGATGAGGAGGACGACCGCCGTCGGGATCCGGTTGGCCGCGAGGTGACGGACTCCGCCGAGCAGGTCCTTCGCGTCCTCCCCTTCCGCGCGGGTTTTCCGGATGAGCGTCGCGTCCATGAGGTAGAGCCCGGCCAGGACGGCGAAGAAGCTCGCGCCGTTGAGGAAGAACGAGATCGATATCCCGACCGAGGCCACGAGGATTCCCGCGAGCGCCGGCCCGATGACGCGGGCGCCGTGGAAGATCCCCGAGTTGAGCGCGATGGCGTTGGAGAGGTCCTCCTTTCCGACGAGCTCGACCACGAATGCCTGCCGGGCCGGCGTGTCGAGCGCCTGTGCCGCCCCCAGGAGGAACGCGAGCACGAGGACGTGCCAGAACCTGACGACGCCGGTCCAGCACAGGATCGCGAGGACGAACGCGAGGACCATCATCGCCGCCTGCATGAAGAAGATGATCCGGCGCTTGGAGAGCCGGTCGGCGATCGCTCCCGCGTAAAGCGTCAGCGGGACGAGGGGGATCGCGCCGACGAAGTTGACGAGCCCCAGGGAGGCCGCCGATCCCGTGATCCGGTAGACCAGCCAGTTCTGGGCGATCGACTGCATCCACGTTCCGACGAGGGAGGTGAGCTGTCCGAAGAACCAGAGGCGGAAGTTCCGGTGCCGGAGCGCCCGGAACGTGGACGCGACGGGGTACGAGAGGCCGGGAGGCGTGAACGACGGCTGGGGGGACGATGCCGCCGGCGGAACGGCGGGCTTCAACGCGCCGGCCCCTCCGTGCCCAGGAAGAGGGCGCCGAGCGGGGGCAACGCGAGGAGGACGGAATGGTCCCGTCCCATCCACGGAACGGCTTCCGAGGCGACCCCCCCGGCGTTGCCTATGTTTCCCCCGCCGTAGAGGGCGGCGTCGCTGTTGACGATCTCCCGGTAGAACCCCGGGGCCGGGACGCCGACGCGGTAGTTCTCGCGCACGACCGGGGTGAAGTTGAAGACGCAGACGACCGCGTCTCCGGGGTTCTTGGCGCGGCGCAGGAAGGAGACGATGCTGTTGTCCACGTCGTGGAAGTCGATCCACTCGAACCCCTCGGGGCGGAAATCCACCTCGTGGAGGGGCGGAAGGGAGGCGTAGATCCGGTTGAGGTCGCGCACGAACGCCTGGACGCCCTTGTGGCTGTCCCAGCGGAGGAGGTCCCACTGGACGGAGCCGTCGTGGTCCCACTCGTTCCACTGCCCGATCTCGTTCCCCATGAAGAGGAGCTTCTTGCCCGGGTGGGCGTACATGTAGGCGTACAGGAGGCGCAGGTTCGCGAACTGCTGCCAGAGGTCTCCCGGCATCTTGGCGAGCATGGAGCGTTTCATGTGGACGACTTCGTCGTGGGAGAAGGGAAGGACGAAGTTCTCGTGGAAGGCGTACAGGAGCGCGAAGGTGAGCTGCCCGTGGTGGAACTTCCGGTGGATCGTCTCCTTCTCGAAGAACTCGAGCATGTCGTGCATCCACCCCATGTTCCACTTCAGGGTGAACCCCAGCCCCCCGAGGTAGACGGGGCGCGACACCGCGGGCCAGGCGGTCGACTCCTCGGCGATCGTCACGGCGCCGGGGCACCGGGCGTGGACGATCTCGTTCATCCGCTTGATGAAGGCGATCGCCTCGAGGTTCTCGTTGCCGCCGAATTCGTTCGGGATCCAGTCGCCCGGGTCGCGCGAGTAGTCGAGGTAGAGCATCGAGGCAACCGCGTCCACGCGCAGGCCGTCCACGTGGTACATCTCGAGCCAGAAGAGCGCGTTGGAGAGGAGGAAATTCGCCACCTCCCGCCGCCCGTAGTTGAAGATCAGGGTTCCCCAGTCGCGGTGCTCGCCCTTGCGCGGGTCCGCGTGCTCGTAGAGGTGGCTCCCGTCGAACCACGCCAGCCCGTGTCCGTCCTTGGGAAAGTGGGCGGGGACCCAGTCGAGGATGACCCCGATCCCCTCCCGGTGGCACCGGTCGACGAACGCCATGAAGTCCTTCGGGGGGCCGAACCGGGCCGTGGGGGCGAAATAGCCGAGGGGCTGGTACCCCCAGGAGCCGTCGAACGGGTGCTCGGCCACGGGCAGCAGCTCGATGTGCGTGTACCCCATCTCCTTCGCGTAGGGGACGAGCTCGTCGGCAAGCTCCCGGTAGGTCAGGTACCGGTTCCCCTCCTCCGGGTTGCGCCGCCACGAGCCGAGGTGGACCTCGTAGACCGCCATCGGGGCGTCGAGGAGGCCGCGGGCGCGCCGCGATTCCATCCACGCCCCGTCCCCCCACGCGTAGCCGTCGATGTCGCAGACGATCGACCCCGTGCGCGGCGGCGCCTCGAACCGGAACGCGTGCGGATCCGACTTGATCAGGAGGTCGCCGCTCCCCCGGGCGCGGATCTCGAACTTGTAGATCTCCCCCTCGCCGATGCCGGGGATGAAGATCTCCCAGATGCCGCATTCGCTCCGGTTGCGCATCGGGTGGGCGCGGCCGTCCCAGCCGTTGAAGTCGCCGATCACCGAGACGCGTTCCGCGTTCGGCGCCCAGACGGCGAAGGAGACGCCGGAGACGGTCCCCATGCGGGCCGGGTGGCTCCCGAGCTTCCTGTACTGCTCCAGGTGAGACCCCTCGCCCAGGAGGTGGATGTCGAAGTCGGAGAGGACGCACCCGAAGGCGTACGGGTCGTCGAGCGTCCGATGGCGCCCGTCGCCGGCGATGACTTCCAGCCTGTACGGGAACAGGGTGCGCGTGTGCGGGAAGACCGTCTCGTAGACGCCGCCCG
>JBLNEU010000351.1:0-2740 GCA_050263015.1 Deltaproteobacteria bacterium
CGCCGCGGCGAGTGGAAGCACCGGAAGGAAGCCCGCAAGGAGGCGCGCAAGGAGCGCCGACAGGAGTACAAGGAGCGCGGGAAGGACCATCGCGAACGGGAGCGCGAGCGGGACCATCGCGGAAACGGCCACGGCCGCTGAGCGGCGCGCCGGGAAAAGTTCAGGAACGTCCCTGAGCTTTCAGGCGAGACGCTGGAGCACTTCGTTCGAAACGAACAGCAGCGATTCCGGGAGGCGGAGGCGGGAGCCGTCCCGCAGCAGTCTCCCGGTGGCGACAAGGTCCTCGACGGCGTCCCGCAGCTCCGGCGGCGGGGCGCCCATCTCTTTTTCGACACGCGCCGCGTCGACTCCTCCGGTCTCCCGCAGACCGAAAATGAGCGACTCCCTCCATGCGTCCCCGCGGTCGCAGGCGCGGACCTCCGTCCACGGGAGACGCCCCTGCCGGATCCGGCGGCCGTATTCCGCCAGGGACGGCGGATTGGCCGTCCGCAGCCCCAGGGGCGCCCGTGCGCCGGGGAAGAGCAGCCCGTGCGCCGAGGGGCCGAACCCGCGGTACCCGTCCCGCCGCCAGTACTTGAGGTTGTGGCGGCACTCCGCGCCGGGCCGGGCGAAGTTCGAGATCTCGTACCGGCGCAGGCCGGCGGCTGAAAGGATCCGCCGGGCGTCCTCGTACATCTCCGCCACCGCGTCGTCCGGCGGCATGCGAAGCTCCCCCCTCTCGACAGCCGCGTGGAGCGGGGTGCCGGGTTCCGGAGCGAGAGCGTACGCCGAGACGTGGGACGGCAGCAGGGCGGCGGTCCGCTCGAGATCGGCCGCGAACGACGCGCGGGTCTGCCCCGGGATCCCGAAGATGAGGTCGATGCCCAGCGACGGAATTCCCGCCGCGCGACCGTCGCGCCACGCGGCGCGGATCTCGGAGGCCCCGTGGATCCGTCCGAGTGTCGCAAGCGACGCCGGGTCGAACGACTGGACACCGATGCTGACCCGGTTGAACCCGCCGGCCCGGAGGGCCGCAAAATCCGCCGCGGAGACGGCGCCGGGGTTCGCCTCGGTCGTCGTCTCGGCATCGTCCGCGACGCGGAACCGGTCCCGGATCGCCGCAAGAAGTTTCACGAGGGAGTCCGATCCGAGCGCCGTCGGCGTCCCTCCCCCGAAATAGACGGTGTCGGCCGGGGCCTCCGCCTCGGCCGGCTGCTCCGCCCGGAACAGGTCCATTTCCCGGACGAGGAGGTCCCGGAAATCCGCCATCGCCTCCCGGCCGGCCGGGACCGAGTAGAAGTCGCAGTAGGCGCACTTGCGAATGCAGAAGGGGACGTGGACGTAGATGCCGCGCATTCCCCCATCTTGACACGGGACGGGTGTTTGGGATATTCCTATCCTGTGACTGAATGACCATTCATTTTCTTGAGTCGCCGCCAACCGCACTCTCGCCTGGGAGGAGGAATCCATGTTTCCGAAGATCCGCCGGGTGGCCGTTCTGGGAGCCGGGGTCATGGGGTCCGGGATCGCCGCGCACCTGGCCAACGCCGGGATCCCGTGCCTGATGCTCGACATCGTTCCCGCGCAGCTGTCGGACGAGGAGAAGAAGAAGGGACTCACCGAGAAAAGTCCCGCCTTCCGGAACCGGTTCGCCCTGAAAGGGCTGGAAGCCATCCGCAAGAGCCGGCCCGCCCTCCTTTATTCCCGGAAGGACATCTCCCTCGTCACGATCGGCAATTTCGACGACGACCTGGAAAAGGCCGCCGAATGCGACTGGATCGTCGAGGTCGTCCTGGAGAACCTCGAGGTCAAGCGCGCCCTCTACGAGAGGATCGAGTCCCTCTGGAAGCCGGGGACGGTCGTCACGTCCAATACCTCCGGAATTTCCATCGCCCAGATGATGGCGGGGCGCGGGACGGAGTTCAGGCGCCATTTCCTCGTGACGCACTTCTTCAACCCCGTCCGGTACATGAAGCTCCTCGAGCTCGTCGCGGGCGCGGACACCGACCCCGCGATCCTGGGCGGAATGGCGGAATTCGGCGAGCGGCGGCTCGGCAAGGGGATCGTGTACGGGAAGGACACCCCGAACTTCATCGGAAACCGGATCGGCGTGTTCGCGATGATGTACGCGATGCACGCGATGGTCGAGGACGGCCTGTCGATCGAGGAGGTCGACCGGATCCTGGGCCCGGCGATGGGGCGCCCGAAGTCGGCCGCCTTCGGGACGGCCGACCTCGTCGGGATCGACACCCTCCTGCACGTCTCCGACAACGTGTACCGGAACCTCCCGGGCGACCCGCAGCGCGAGACGTTCCTCCCCCCCGCGTTCGTCACCGAGATGGTGTCGCGCGGCTGGATCGGGCGCAAGGCCAGGGGCGGCTTCTTCCGGATGGAGGGAAAGGGCGACACGAAGAAGATGTTCGTCCTCGACCACCAGTCGCTCGACTACCGGCCGACGACCAAGGTGTCCTTCCCGTCGCTCGACGCGGCGAAGGGGGAGGAGGACGCGGGGGCGAAGATCGCGAAGATCGTCTCGGCCGACGACAAGGCGGCGAAGTACGCCTGGAAGGTCCTCTCCGAGACGCTCCTTTACTCGGCGAAGCGGATCCCCGAGATCGCGGACGACGTCTACAACGTCGACAACGCGATCAAGTGGGGATTCAACTGGACGCTCGGCCCCTTCGAGACGTGGGACGCCATCGGGGTGGCCGGCTCGGTCGCGAGGATGCGGCAGGAGGGGAAGGCCATCCCGGCGAACGTC
>JBLNEU010000352.1:0-2617 GCA_050263015.1 Deltaproteobacteria bacterium
TCTCCGTCCGTCATGCCCAGCTTGTGGTTCAGCTTGAGCCGCCCGACGCGGGAAAGGCTGTACCTCTCGGGGTTGAAGAACATGTTCTCGAAGAGCGCCTCGGCGGCGTCCTTGGTGGGAGGGTCCCCGGGGCGCATCTTCTTGTAGATCTCCTTGAGGGCCTCGTCGCGGGTCTTGATCTTGTCCGTCAGGAGGCCTTCCCAGATCGCGCGGTCCGAGTTCTCCAGGGAGAAGACCGAGACCGACGGGATCTTCTTCTCCCGGAGGGCGGCGAGCGCCTCCTCGGTGATCTGCTGCCCGCACTCGAGGAGGATTTCCCCCGTTTCGGGATCCGCGACGTCGACGACGACCACCTTGCGGAGAAGGTCCTCCACCGGCAGGGAGATCCGGCCGAACGTCACGTCGGCGAAGCGCTCCACGCGCTTCTTCGAAACCTTGATCCCCTTCTTGAACACGGCCTCGCCCGTCTTCGGATGGCGGACTTCCACCGGCATCTTCAGGCCCACCATCAGGTCGGGGCGGAAGGCCTTCGTGCACCGGTCCCCCTCGATGGACACCTCCTCCACCTCGTAGAAGGAACGTAAAAGATCCCCGGTGCTTTTCCCGAATGCCCGCAGCAGCACGGCGATGGGGAACTTCCGCTTCCGGTCGATCTTCAGGTACAGCATGTCCTTGTGGTCGAACTCGAAATCCAGCCAGGAGCCCCGGTAGGGGATGATCCGCGCCGAGAACAGGACCTTGCCGGAGGCATGGGACCGCCCCTTGTCGTGCTCGAAGAACACGCCCGGGGAGCGGTGGAGCTGGCTGACGATGACCCGCTCCGTGCCGTTGATGATGAAGGTGGCCCGTTCCGTCATGAGCGGGATCTCGCCGAAGAAGACCTCCTGCTCCTTGACGTCCCGGATCGTGCGGGCCGCCGTCCTCTCGTCCACGTCGAAAATGACGAGCTGGACGGTCACCTTGATCGGCGCCGCGAAGGTCATCCCCCGCTCGCGGCACTCGTCCTCGCTCCACTTGGGCACGCCGATGGTGTAGGAAACGAACTCCAGGGCCGCGCGGCCGTTGTAGTCCGCGATCGGAAAGATGCTCTTGAACACGGTCTGCAGCCCCGTGTCCTTCCGCCGCTCGACGGGGACGTTCAGCTGCAGGAACTCGTTGTAGGACTCGTGCTGGACCTGGATCAGGTTCGGAATCTCGAGGACTTTATCGATCTTGGACAGGTCGACCCGCTTTACGCGATTGCGGTAATCCAGATAGGCCATCTTCTCACCCCGGGGGTACATGCAATAATAGTGGGAACCGGGGGGGCGGAATCCGCCCCCCATCCGTCATGCATTCCGGCCGCGGAACCTACTTGATTTCCGCCGCGCCCCCCGCATCTTCCACCTTCTTCTTCAGATCCTCGGCGTCCTTCTTGGCGATCGCTTCCTTCAACGGCTTGGGCACGCCCTCGACGAGGTCCTTGGCCTCTTTCAGGCCGAGACCCGTCACCTCCCGGACGACCTTGATCACCTGGATCTTGTTGCTCCCGAACCCGGTCAGGATCACGTCGAACTCGGTCTTCTCCTCCGCCGCAGGAGCGGCCGCTCCCGCCGCCGCCATCGCCACGGCAGGCGCGGCAGCCGTCACGCCGAACCGGTCCTCGATCGCCTTCACGTAATCGTGCAGTTCGAGGACCGTCAATCCTTCCACCATTTTTACGAATTCTTCCTTGGTCATGGACGCCATCGGATTCCTCCCGTTATCCAGCAGTTGATGTCGAGGTATTCTTGTCGTGCAGGGACTGGAATACATAGGCCAGTTTTCGCGGCGGGCCGGAGAGCGCCTGCGCCAGGCGCGTGATGGGCCCTGCAAGGCCCCCCGCCAGCCGGGCCAGAAGCGCCTCCCGCGGCGGCACCTCCGCCAGGGTCTCCACGTCTTTGACCCCGAGGACTTTCCCGTCGAAGAAGCCCGCCTTGATCCGGATCTTCGGGCTCCCCCCCGCGAAATCCTTCATCGCCTTGGCCAGCGCCACAGGGTCGCCGTGCGTCAGCGCCACGGCCGTCGGCCCCGAGAAGTGCTCGTCGAGCAGGCCGAAACCGGTATCCTTCGCGGCCCTGCGAATCAGGGTGTTCTTGACGACCCGGAACTCCGCGCCGACCTCCCGCAGCTTCTTGCGGAGGGCTGTCATTTCGGACACGGTGAGGCCCCGGAATTCCGTCACGACGGCGCCCCGCTGGGCGCCGATCGAACGGCGCAACGCCTCTACGGTGCCCGCCTTGCTTTTTTCTTTCACTCGCGCACGCCTCCTTTCGTTGAAGAGATTCGACCGCTATCGAAACCTCTGTCAAAGGCAGAGGGCGCGCGTGAGATGGACCATCGGTTCCACGTCATCTCCGGCTCCCCTTGTCTGCGCGGGACGGGCGGATTCCGACGTTCCGCCCCCTTCGTCACCCTTGGTGAACCCGCGGTCTTTGACAAAAGAAGTTTCCCCGGGGGATCATATCCCCCCTTGTTAACGCTGTTCCGCCTGCAGGATGCTGGCATTCAGCCGGATCCCGACCCCCATCGTCGTGGACAGGGCGAGCGTCCGGATGTAGGTCCCCTTCGCGGCGGAGGGCTTCGCCTTCAGGATGGC
>JBLNEU010000353.1:0-3125 GCA_050263015.1 Deltaproteobacteria bacterium
TGAGCCGCTGGATCTCCTGCGTGCGCCCCTGCACCTTTCCGCCGCGCCCCTCCCGCTGGACCCGTGTCGTCGTGGACCGTGGGAGCATCGCGTACTCGGCGGTCACCCACCCGCGGCCGGATCCTTTGAGGAACGGGGGGACGCGCGCCTCGATCGACGCGGCGCAGACCACCTTCGTCTCCCCCATCTCGTAGAGGACCGACCCCTCGGCGTGCCTCTGCACTCCCGGCGTGACCCGGATCGGCCGGAGGTCGAGCGCCCTTCGCCCGCCGGCGCGCGCCGTCTTCGTCATCGGGAGCCCCTCACAGGAGCCCCGGCGACGCGTTGAGCAGCCGGAGCATCGGGAAATCGTTGCCGAAGTCCACCACGTTCACGCATCCGAAATCCTGCCGCAGCTTGAACATGCTGTTGAGCGGCATGTCGAGGACCTTCGCGAGGATCGCGCGGTTGACGCCGCCGTGGCCGACGACCACGATCTGCCGCCCTTCGGAGCGGACCACGATCTCCTCCCACGCCTTCGCCGCCCGGACCGCCATCCGCGCGATCGACTCGCCCCCGGGGTAGACGAACTCCGCCCGGTCGCGGCTCATCCGGGCCGCCTCCTCCGGATATCTCGCGGCGATCTCCTCGAACGTCAGCCCTTCCCACTCCCCGAGGGACACCTCCTTGAGCCCTTCGCGCGGGTCGGGCGACAGGCCGAACGCCTTCCCCACGATCTCCGCGGACTGGATGCAGCGCAGAAGGGGCGATGTGTACACCCCGGCGATCGGCATCCGGGAGAGTGTCTCCGCGACGCCCTTTATCGTCTCGGCCCCGGCGGCGGACAGCGGGAGGTCGGTCTGGCCGAGGAACGCGCCCGGCTTCATCCCTTCCGCCTCGCCGTGGCGGATGAGAAAAATCCGCGTCTCCGTGATCGGCAAGTTCCGCCCCCGTTCGGTCCAGCTGCATAAAGATTACAGGAAAATGCCGTCCGCGGGGTACCGGGAAATGCGCCCCGGGGGCCGTCCGGCGGGCCCGGACCGGCATCGTTTTCGACGCGCGGACCGGGGGAGTGCTCAACGGGCCTCGCCGCGGGCCTTCGAACAGGCGGCGAGGTTTGCCCGCAACGCGTCGAGGATCGGGGCCGCCTGCTCCCGCGTCAGCCGCGGCGCCGCGACTCCCGCGAACAGCCCCTGCTCCGACGCAAGCCAGAGGGTCCCGGAGCGGAGCTCCGCGCGGTAGAGCCCGGGGGAGGCCGGCTCGAACGCCGGCAGGTCGCGCGAAAGGGAATCGGTCAGCGGCGGGCCGCCGGGCGCGCGACGCGGCTCGATGAACAGGAGCGTCCCGGAGACATCGCCGGCCGTAAACCGCGCCTCGAAACCGGGTGCCAGGCTCTCGTAACCGAGGATCGCGCGTTTCTGGTAGACCGTCGAGCCGCGGATGGCCGGGGCGACCGCAAGGACCGCGGCTTCCGGCGGCGGCCCTCCCGGGCCCTCGAGGGCGTCCGCGACGCCTTGCGCCGCTTCGAGCAGGTCGCCCGGCGACGCGGCCAGGGACCCCTGCCCGATCTGGACGAACGTCTCCCCGCGGGCGAACTCGACCGACGCGTCGGAAACGATCGCCTCGGACGGCCCCACCGCCGTCAGCCGCTGGCCGGCGAACCGGCGGAGGCTGTAGACCCCCCAGGCGTCGCGCGACGAGCCGTGGCGGAAGAGCGCGATGCGGACCTCGGCCGCCCGGCATTCCGGCCGGGAAAGGACGGCGACGCTCAGGCTCCGGAAGTCGTAGGGGAGATAGAGCTCCGCTTCCCCGTCGATCTCCTCGTACAGCGTGTCGGGGGAGAAGGTGCGCACGGGCGACGCAGCCATCCAGCCGCGCCCGGCCAGCACGCGCAGCGCCGGGTCGCCCGCCGGGACCCGGACCGCCGCGCTGCCGGCCGGGACGCCGAGGGTCGACCGTGCCGCGCAGCCGGCGCCCAGGACGACGATCCCGAGAAGGAGCGCCCCTTTCGCGATCGACCGCGAAGGGACGCGCATCACGCCAGGGCTGCGTGGGCGCGCCGGCCGAGGCGGTCCACCGCGAGGCCCAATCGGCAGGAGACGACACACCCGTCGCAGGAGAGGCATTTCCGGGCGTCGCGGCCGGGGCCGAGTCCCCGGTACGCCTCCCGCGCGAGGTCGTTCCGACCGTACCCTTCCCTGTAAGTCAGGGAACGCAGGACCGCCTGGACGTCCACGCCCCGCGGGCAGGTCCCGGCGCACCCCCCGCAAAGGCCGCAGTGCCGGTCCGCGATTTCGCGCGAATAAAGCGAGAGCGCCTTCTTCCCGCTCCAGCCGAGCCGCAACCCGCGGGCCGCGAGGTTCTCGTCGACCTGGGCGAAGCTCACCATCCCCGGGATCGTCGTCGCCACGCCGGGATTCTCGAGGACCCAGGCAAGCGCCGCCTGGTGGGGACGCAACGGATTTCCCGGCACCGCGTAGCCGCCCGCCTGCGTCTTCATCGCGATCACGCCGATCCCCGCCGCGCCCGCGTCGCGGACGGTGGCCGACAGCCCGGTCGCGGAGGCCGCGGCGACCCCGATTGCGACCTTGAGTCCCGCGTCGCTGCGGAAGTTGTACGCCACGAGCACGGTCCTGTAGAAGCCGTGCTTCATGACCGCCCTCAGGACCATCTCCTGGCCCGAGTGCGTGGTCACGCCGGGGACGCGGATCTTCCCCTGCTCGACAAGTTTGCGAAGGGCATCCCGCGCGTTGTCGTTGACGACCTCCGCCTCGCTGGCGATCCCGTGGAGCTGCATGATGTCGATGACGTCGGTGTCGAGCGACTTCAGGCTGTTTTCCACGGAGCGGATCATCTGGTCCACGGGACCGATGTGGACCTTCGACGCCAGGACGACCTTGTCGCGAACGCCTTTCAGGGCGCGCCCGACGATCCGTTCGTTCTCGCCGCCCATGTAGCAGTCCGCCGTGTCGACGTAGTCGACGCCCTTGTCCACGGCGTACCGGATGACGTCGGCGTCCCGAGTCGTCATCGCACCAAACCCGATCGGGGACACTGCGATCCCGGTCTTCCCCAGCGGCCGCTTCCCGACCGTCCCCCCGGCCGGCGCGACCGCCGCTTCGACGGCCGCCGCCCCTTTCACGAGA
>JBLNEU010000354.1:0-4640 GCA_050263015.1 Deltaproteobacteria bacterium
GCGGGAAGGATGACGCCCATGTTCCCCGGGACCGGCTCGACGATGATCGCCGCGATCTGCCCGGGGTTGCTCTCGAAGAGCGCCTGCACGGACGCGATGTCGTTGAACGTCCCCGTAAGCGTGTGCCGGGCGAGGTCCGCCGGGACCCCGGGGGAGTCGGGCTGGCCGAACGTCAATGCCCCCGAGCCGGCCTTGACGAGCATGGAGTCGGCGTGCCCGTGGTAGCACCCTTCGAACTTGACGATCTTGTCGCGTCCCGTGAACCCGCGCGCGAGCCGGACGGCGCTCATCGCGGCCTCGGTTCCCGAGGAGACGAGGCGGACTTTCTCGATCGACGGGAAGGCCCTCCGGATGAGGTTCGCGAGCGCGACCTCCCCGGCCGTGGGCGCCCCGTAGCTCGTGCCTTTGTCCGCCGCCCGCTTGATCGCGGAGACGACCTTCGGGTGGGCGTGGCCGAGGATCATCGGCCCCCACGAGGAGACGTAATCGACGAAGACGTTGCCGTCCGAATCCGTGACCGTCGCGCCCTTGGCCCTCGCGATGAAGAGCGGGGTCCCGCCGACGGAGCGGAACGCGCGGACGGGCGAGTTGACCCCTCCGGGGATGACCTTCAGCGCCTCGCGGAACAGCTTCTTCGACGTCGCGGTCTTGATCCGGGGCACCTTGGTGTCCTCCTCGCGCGGGCGGTTGTCGGAACTGCCGAATTGTATCCGCCGCGGGCGACCCTGTCAAGGAATCCAGGGTCCCGAATTCAATACGGTTTTTGAGGAATTACAAAACGTCATTATATATCGGCTTGACAGGCCGGAAGAGGGGAGTGTACAAATTATGGTTCGATCGGCGCCTCCGGTTCGGGCCGTTGGCCGCCGGAAGAGCCGCCGGGCGAGGGGGGGCGAATTGCCTTTTTCGGAAAAGGAGATCATCGAATCGGAGTTCGGGCCGCTCTGGTCCGGGGTGGACTCCGTCGCCGTCGGGGACAAGATCTTCACGGCCCTTGAGCTCAAGCGGGCCCTGGACCTTTGGGCGGACGACGTGGTCGGGATCGACCTCAAGACCCTTCCGGAGGGGAAATTCGCGTTCCGGTTCTACGACGGGGACGACCGTTGCGTCGTCGTCTTCGTCCTCGACGCGGAGCTGAACATCGTCCGGGAGCTGCGCGCCCACATCGCGGATTGGCTCGAGGACGAGTATTACAAAAGCGGGATGGAAGCGTTCTTCGCCGGGGACATGGTCAAAATGCTGCGCCGCAAGGTGGCGGGGGAAGGCGGCTCCCCCGGGGGCGAACCGCCGCCATCCTCGTGAACGAGAGGCCGCCTCCCGACGGCCCGGGCAGATCGCTTTGAATCCATTAGCGGAAAGGGTCAGGCATGCCGCTTGATTGTCGCAAGGCGTCCGTCCGCGCGTCGGCCGCGCAGTGGAACCTCGATGCCCTGGTAGCGTGCGACGGGGACGTCCTCCCCTGCTTCTTCTCGGTGGTTCCCACTTACGGCACGTTCCAGACCGTCTCCGGCGACGCCGGGGAGAAGCTCATCGGCGCGCTTGCCGCGGAGTTGGGGGCCCCGTCCTCCGCCCCCCAGGTCGTCAAGGGCGGGTCGTGCGGGGGCGAGGAGGAGGATGCGGAGTTCGCTTTCACCGGGGCGATGGTCTCGGTGACGTGGGAATTCCCGAAGGAGGAGCGCGCCGCCTTCCTCGCCCGCGTGAAGGGGCTCCTGGGCCGGTGCGAGGGGCTGTCCTGATGGAATCGTACGTCGACCTCGTCCGCCGGCGCCTCCAGGAGCGCCACGACAACATCATCGCCAACATGGACCAGCTCGGGGAACAGCAGCTCCGGTTCACGATGCGCATTTTCGGGGACTGCCTCGACCAGGCGAAACGGCAGGAGCTCCTCGGAAAATACACCGAATACTGGAATGACGACGAGCTTCGCGAGTTCGCCAAGGTCTTCGTTCGCGCCTACACCGAATACGCCATCGCCGAGCTCGAGGACAAAAAGAAGGACGGCGAGAGGTTCGACCCCCCGCACCTGACCCAGGAGGAGTACCAGGAGATGGCGGTGCGCGAGAAGTGGCCCCGGATCGCGGGCCGTCTCGCCGACGTCGCTCCACTCCAGCTGCGCCGGGAGATCGCGCGGATGGGGATGCTGTTCCGGCCTTACATGCTCTCGGACCCGGGCTTCAACGAGGGGGTCCTCGAGTTCGTCCTCTACTTCGACCTCCTCGCCCGGCTCGGAGACAGGTCCGTCGAGGACCTTCACGCCGCCGCGCGGAAGATCGCCACGCTGGTCGAACGGGCCGTTCCGCTGGCGACCGGCGAGGAGTGCGAGCGGCTCCTTCGGGAGATCCGGACGATCGCCGCCCGGGCGGCCGGGATCGAGGCCGACCCGGAGACGCTGCTGGGCCCGGGAATGGAGCGGTACCCTCGCGAGGCGCCGCCCGGCTGGAAGCAGCGGGAGCTGCGCAAGACGCTCGACACGATGAACCTGAAGGACCTGCGCCTCTCGTCCCTGGTCCATATCGATCTCCTGACCACCGACGAGACGCGCGACATCGTGGCGCCCTTCATGTCGCGGTACCCGTCCTTCTACGAGATCCCCTCGAAGGGGCTTAAGGAACTGATCCTCGCCGTCGCGGACAAGGTGACCGACCGGACGATCACGTCATTCTTCGACAGGTACTCCTCGGGCGTGATGGCGATGACGCCGCCGGTATCGTATCTCGTCTGGAAGCTGATGCCGGAGGAGGAGAAGATTCTCAGGCTCCGGGAGGACAACGCGAAGATGGACTCCGCGATGATGTCGCGCCACCTGGCCCGGTTCCTCTGCTCCTCGTCGGCCGCGGAGATGTCCGACGCGGGGAGGCAGATCGCGCTGCTGACCGACAAAAACTTCATCACGAACCACGGTTCGATCCTGAAGATCCTCGGGGGCGGCGCGTCGGGGGACCGGCTGAAGACGCTCTACGACGAAGTGACCCTCCTTGCCGTGCGGATGATGTCGCGCGGGCAGGAGGAGCGGGCCGGGATCTACGCGGACATCCGGTCGAAAATCGCCGAGGCCGCGGGGTCCGGCCTCAATCTGCAGGAGGGAGGGTAGTGGCGCATGGTCTTGGAATATATGGAAAAAATGGTGATGTTCAAGGAGAGCCCCGAGGGGCTCACGACCGAGTTGGACTGGCTCCACGAGGCCGGCGAGCAGGGGTGGGACCTCGTGACCGCCGTTCCGCTCATCGCGCCGAACCGCGACGGGATCGCCTATGGGACGGTGGGCTGCCACATGATCCTCAAGCGGCCAAAAAAGGTTTTATAACAAAAAAAGTCTTGACAGGACTGCGCCGATCGAAGTATAAAATAAAACGTATTTATAAATCTCCACCATCAGCCTTGGTGGAACACCCTGATTTTATTAAGGTTTTCCCTAAGCCGATCCGGGGAAAATGGAGCGCGGCAGAAGTTTCGACTTTTTTCGAAGGGGAACCGGAAAGGGGGGATGGGGCACGGGGAGATGGTCATCGGGGCAACTGGACTTGCTTGCCGTCGAGAATGCAGGTAGCCCGTAAAATCTTCAAGGAGGGGGAGAATGGCAGAAAAGTGGCGTACTGAAAAGAAGCGGCCCAAGATCCGGGTCCTTCCGTGGCCCGCGGTTCCGGTGCCGACGGTCGACGAGGTGTACGCGGGAGTCGACGAAAAAAAGAAGGAGTACAACCTCTGGCTCGAGTCCGCGGTCCGGCAGCAGTTCAACAACGACAAGCCGGAGTCCCTGTTCGGCGTCCGGGTGCTCGACTGCACGACGAACCAGATCATCGGTCACTGGTGCTCCTCCCACTTCTCGGAGCTCGGCGCCGAGGTCATCATGGTCGAGCCGCCGGGAGGCGACCCGCTCCGGAAGATGACGCCGTTCGGCCGCGAGGAATACATGTTCGAGGCGAAAAACGGCGAGAAGTGCGGCGCGCGGTTCCTCGCCGAGGCCCGGAACAAGCAGTCGATCACGCTCGACCTCGATAAGCCCGAAGGGCAGGCGCTGCTCAAGGACATGATCCCGCAGGTCGACATCCTCATCGAAAACGCGGCTCCCGGGCACTTCGACAAACTCGGGATCGGCTACCGCCAGCTTTCCGAACTCAACCCGCGGCTCGTCTACCTCTGGGTCGGCGAGCGCGGCCAGTGGGGGCCCTTGAAGGACCAGCCCGGCGCCATGGACCCGGTCGGGCAGTGCGCGATGGGCTTCACCCACGGGACGGGAGCGCCGGTGTCCATGGGCGGCACCCCGACCCGGTCGGGCTGGTGGCTCGCGGACCAGGTCGGCGGCACCTTCGCCGCGATGGGAGCGATGGCGGCTCTCTATGCGCGCGAGGCGTTCCACGGGAAAGGGCAGTTCGTGGAGTGCACGGCGGCTGAAGGCGTCATGCGGATCATCGACTACAACTGGGCGTGGCACGGGATGGACGGCTCGATCCGGCCCCGCTACGGCAACTGGGACCTCGCCATCAACATCTACGCGGTGAACCCGTGCTCCGACGGCCAGATCATGGTCGGCGGCGGCCACGACCGGCTCTGGTTCCGGATCTGGCGGACCGTCGGCAAGGAGAAGCCCGAGCTCGAGCAGCACATCTGCGAAGATCCGAAACTCCGCGTCGTCACCGACC